>CATKEA010000173.1 GCA_949746915.1 uncultured Bacilli bacterium | reverse complement strand
GTTATGATATATTTGTATTTTAAAGGAGGCATAATAATACATGAACAAAAATAGCAAAAAAGTTTTAGCTTTATCATTAGCTACTCTTCTTCTTGTTTCTGGATGTGGAAAAATACCAAAATTAGAAAATGGTCAAGATGCTGTAGTTACTATTAAAAATGGAAATATTTCAGTTGATAGTTTATATCAATCAGTAAAAGATAGATATGCTTTATCAGCTTTGATGGATTTAATAGATACTCAAATTCTAGAAAAAGAATACAAATCAGATGATGAAGAAAAAGAGGAAATTGAGGCACAAATTGCTTCATGGCTTTCTACTTTTGGATCTGAAGAAGTTCTATTACAACAAACATCTTCTTATTTTGGTGTTAGTACAATGGAAGGTTTAAGAACTTATTTATCTCTTCAATATAAAAGAAATAAAGCTATAGAAGATTATGTAAAATCTACTATAAAAGATAAAGAAATTAAGAAATTTTATGATGAAACAATCTTTGGAGATATTGAAATTAGTAAAATTTTAATTGAGCCAGAAATTAAAGAAGGTATGACTTCTTCTGATAAAACTGCAGCTGAGGAAGAAGCAAAAGCAAAAGCTAATGAAGTTATTTCTAAATTAAAATCTGGGGAAAAATGGAAAGATTTAGTTAAAGAATACACTGATGATGAGGCTCATAAAGAAGATGAAGGAAATATTGGATATATTTCTCATGGTACTTTAAATGATGAAGCTGAAAAAGCCGTATTAAAAATTAAAAAGGGAGAATACACTTCTCCAATTAAAACAAGTTATGGTTATGAAATTTATCTAAGAGGTGAACAAAAAGATAAAGCTAAGTTAGAAACACTTAAAGATGATATCATTGAAGAACTTGCTAAAGACAAATTAAGTAATGACTCTACTCTTGAAATTACAGCAATGGTAGAACTTAGAAAAGATTATAAAGTTAATATTACTGATAAAGAATTAAAAGTTCAATATGAAAATTATATTAATAATGCTATTGAACAAGCAAAAAAGAATGACGAAGAAAAAAAGAAACAACAATAATTAAGACTCTTTCAAGTTTATGAAAGAGTCTTTTTTCTTAGTAAAATAACATTGTTTATGTCATAAATTGGCTCGTGATTATGTTTTAGTAAATAAGTTGTTAGTGGAGCCTCCTTAGGTAAAAGATAATAATCAAAATTATGTTTTTTTATAAAATCTTCTGTATTTTCTGATACGGACATTAAATTATTGGCATTTTTAAAAATGTTATTTGTGTAAATATCAGCTCTACCATCATAGAAAACTTTAATGTCATTGTAAATTAGATATCCACCATAATCATAATAGTTATATAGTCTTTTTGGTGGATTTTCTTTTAAATATACTATTATTTTATCATTGATAATTTCATTATTAGTATTCTTAATGACAATTGGAAGGCTGAATAAACTTAAGATGATACAAATAATAGAAGCGATTGATATTAATTTATAATTGATAATAGCTATTTCACTTTTTTCTATGTAATCAAAGATAAAGAAAGTTGAAACAAGGTAAATAAAAGGAATAAATCTAATAGAACTTATTGAAAGATATGAAAATGCTAAAAACATAAGAAGGTCTTTTTTGGTTAGTTCTTTTCTTTTCTTTATAAAAATCATGATAATGCCTAGAATATATATAAATAAAACAAAGGTATTTAAATTATCTATTTTTGTTCTTTGCCATTCGGTTATTCCTTCTTTCATCGTAGTGTCCAATAAGTTTGAATATGGATATAGAAGCATTTTTAAACCATGAGGATTTATAGTAATTAGCAAAATGGTACTAATAAATATTAGTAAATATTTTTTTAATAATTGTTTATTCATTTTTTTATCTAGGATGCTACCTATGAAAGTTATTCCTAGTACAATGTATGATAAGTTACTTGATCCTCCATGAATGTTTGACCAAATAAAAGAAATTACTGGTAGAAAATAAATTTTCTTAGTGGATGGATTATTATATAAGTCTTTAGTTAGATACAATGTAATTATTAATAAAACATAACTAATAAGATGGGGACGAGGCGTTATTAGTGCTGATAGAAGAATAATACCTATAAGTATGTGAATTAAAGTAAATTTAATATTTTTTTGATATTCTTTTTTATTTAGATAAAACAAAAGCAAAGCAATTATTAGATACATAGAACTGCAAAATATAATAACAGCATATTTTTTAAATATAATACTGTTAAGGTAAAGAAGTACTCCACTTAGCCATTCGTGAGATATCCATGGTAGATTATTTGATATACCATACCATGAAAATATATCCACTGTTGGGACAGTTTTAGTATTTACAATATATTCTCCTAATTTGATATGCCAGTAATAATCACAACCAGTATCTAAAATATTTAGAGATATTTTAAAACATGCAATAATAAAGAGAATTATTCCAAGAATCTTCCAATTAGTTTTTGTTTTCATTAATTATCACAACCTATTTATATTATAGAGTAATAAAACTGTTTTGAAAATAAAAAAATCATTGATAAAATATTCAATGACTTTTTATAAATTTTTTAATTCTCTATTTACTAGTTCCTTATATCTTTCAACTCCAGGCTGATCAAATGGATTTATCTCTAAAAGATAACCACCTATAGCTGCTGTTAAATAAAAGAAATAAATTAGTTCTCCTAAAGTGTATTCACTCATTTCATCTATCTCTATTATCAAAGATGAAGTATCTCCTTCTTCATGAGCTATACATACCTTTTCAACAACCATATTATTTAAATTGTGAAGAGAAGAACCATAATTTATTGTTTTTATATCTTCGGACTTATTTACTTTGATAACAGTTTCAAAAGCTATCTTCCTACCTTCTTGAAGGTATTGTCCTAGTGAATGAAGATTTGATGTAAAAATATTAGGAATTGGTAAAATACCTTTTTTATCTTTACCCTGTGACTCTCCAAATAACTGAGATACCCACTTACCGAATGATTCTTGATTTTCTTCATATGTTGTTATTAATTCAACTACTCTGTTGTCTTTTTCAATATTATATCTAATAGATGCATAGGTAAAAGCTTCATCTAAATACTCTATTCCATTTCTTGCTCCATTTAATAGCATTTTAATATCTATTCCACTTATTGCTACAGGTAGAAGACCAACCGCTGATAAGCAAGAAAATCTTCCACCTATATTTTTAGGAACATCTAAGGTAGCATAACCTTCTATATTGGCTTTTTCTTTTAAACTACCTATTTCTTTATCGGTAGTTACAATAATTCTTTTTTGATAATCAGAATAATTTTTCTTTAAGTAATCTTCTATTAAATCAAAAGCTATTTTAGGTTCTAAAGTATTTCCTGATTTGGAAATGACATTAACATAAATATTTTTCCCCTTGATATATTCGAGTAATTCACTTAAATATTTACTTGATAAGGTTGTCCCTGCAAAAATTATTTCTGGTTTATTTTTCTTAAAATATGGACTTAAACAATCAATAATAGCTTTAGCTCCAAGAAATGATCCTCCTATACCTATTACAATAAAAATATCAGGATTGTCATTTAAAATCGTTTCTTTGATTTTTAATATGTTATTTAATTCTTCTTCACTTATTGTTTTATCTATGTTAATCCAGTCAGTCATCGGATAGGATGATGATAATTTTTCCTTTATATTTGAAATTTTAGCGTTATCTATATTCTGATTGTACTTTTCTATATAATTGGTATTTAACTTTATCACTTTCTATCCCTCCATTTAAATACGATATTATGTTCTTTTATATCATTAACTAAATGAATTTCATCTACTAGTTTATCATCTAGACAAATTTCATTAATATTATCCCTTATAACAGTTATATTATATACTGTATCCATATATTTATATGTTATTTCATACTTGTCCCAAGTTGATGGTACATGAGGATTTATTTCTAATTTGTCTCCCTTTTTGTTAAATCCTAAAATGTCTTCAATACCTACTTTATAGAACCATCCACTAGAACCTGTGTACCAAGTCCATCCACCTCGTCCTTTATGATCTTTATTAGAATAGATATCAGCTGCAATGACATATGGTTCAGTTTTATAAGTTTTAACTTGTCTTTCTGTCTTAGTTCGATTAATTGGATTTATATTTTGATAAATGTTATATGCTTCATCTATTTTATTTGCTTTAATCAATGCTTCTATATACCAAGCTACTGAATGAGTATACTGTCCACCATTTTCTCTTATACCCTTTGGATAATCTTTAATATATCCTGGATAATCTTTTATTTTATCAAAAGCTGGAGTTAATAATTTGACAATTTTAGTATCATTATCCACTAAATATTTTTTTACACTGTCAAGAATTATATCATACTTTTCTTTTGGACAAGCGTCACTTAGAATAGCAAAGCTTTGAGAAATTAAATCTATTTTACATTCATCATTCTCAATTGAGCCTAGTTTATTTCCATTGTCAAAGTATCCCCTTAAATAATATGATTTATCATAAGCATACTTCTCTATATTCTTTTGTAAGTCTACTTTGGCCTTTTCATAGATAGTTGTATCTATATTTTTATTATATTGTTTACTTATTTCAATAAATCTAGTTAACATGTCATAGAAGAAAAAGGCTAGCCAAATACTTTCTCCAGTACCTTTAATACCGACTTTATTCATACCATCATTCCAATCACCACCACCGAATTTAGGTAAATGATGTGGTCCTAAATCATCTAATGTTTTATGAATAGATAATCTACAGTGTTCATAGATACTTGCTTTTTGTTCAGAATAATTAAAAATCATTCCTCGTTCATCCTCATTTTCTCCTAAAAGAGCTCCTTCAACAAATGGAACCATAATATCTAAAATAGATAAATCATTAGTATACTCTAAGTATTTACTGGTCGAATATACTAACCATAAGTAATCGTCTTTAAACTTAGTACGAAGTCCAAAATTTCTTGGTTCTAACCACCAATGCAGTACATCACCTTCTTTAAATTGATGCATAGCATTTTTTATAATTTGATTTTTTGTCATACTTGGCATAATACTAGCTAAGTTTGTACTATCTTGAAGTTGATCACGATATCCGAAAGCTCCACTTACTTGATAGAAACCTGCACGTGCCGTAATTCTTGCTATTATAGTTTGATATAAATACCAGCCATTTAAGATGTAATTCAAACTTTTATCTGGAGTATTAACTCTTATGGTACTTAATAAATTTTCATAATAACTAATTACTTCTTGTAATTCCTTTGTAGTACTTTCTAAGTTTTTGTATTTGTTCGTAAGTAATTTAATATTGGCATCTGATGATGATACTCCAAGCGTATAAATAATCGTTTTTGTTTCAGACTTTTTAAGCGTAAATTTGTTTGTTATTGATTTTACTAATATTCTATTTATATTAGCTTTAGCTATTTTTTCATTTGATGACATAAATACCAAAGTATCTTGATAGTTATTATTGTAAACATTCTTTAGTTTTAAATAATTATCATCACTTATGTAATCACATAAAATATAACGACTTGTTTTTTCCTCTTTTTCACCTAGAACAGGATTAATAAAGAAAGTTAGATTAACATCTTTATCTGTTTTACTATTATTAGTTATTTCAAACAAATAGATTTTAACATTATCATTACGAGGAATAAACTCGGTAACAGTTTCCTCAAAATCTTTAGTTTTACTAGTAAACTTACTATAACCAAAACCATGTGTTGTTATACTAGGATTAAATAACTCATCATTTATTTTAAATCCTTCTGATTGATCAAATGAAACAATATCATTAGTCCATGATGTTATTTTATATTCTTGACTATTATTATAGTAAGTAAAACCGGATAAATTATTGGAAACTAAACTTCCAAATGTTTTATTGGCAATAATGTTAAACCATGGTGTTGGTGTTTTATCGTTTGTTATGACATACTCTTTTCCATTTTTAGTAAATCCACCATAATTGTTATAAAATTCTAAATTATTATTCATTTCTATTGGTAAATTTTCTTGTACTTTATTTTTTATATATCTACTTGCGCTGTTAATACTTTGTAGATTTTTAATAAAATCCTTTAATGATGAATGCTTACTAGTATCTAATGATAATCTAGCAAATGTATTTAATAGTATTCGTTCTTCTTCAGTTATATCATCTTTATCAATTAAATAAATAACTCCAGGTCTATTTCGAAAATCATTCATTTTATCAATATAAAACTTAGTAAATTCTATTTCATTTTTGATATTTTCACGATACTGTTTTTTTTCATCATTTATAATAGCAACATCAATATAAATACCTTTTGATTTAAAATATTCATAAGCCTTTAAAACATGCTTAACCATACCTATACTAGAGATAGTATCAATTGTTATAGTGATTAATGGCCTATCTCCTGAAATACCAAATTTCCATAAATTTTCTTGTGCTAGTGTATTTCTTTTTAATAGTTTTCTACGTTCTTCACTTATATTTATTTTACTAGTCTGATACAAATAATTTAACATAGTGTTAAATAATTGCATATCTTCTCCTGTTATACTTAATTTTTTAGTATTGTTAATATTGGCTATTGAAGCTTCTACTATAGCTTCATCGACTTTTTCTATTGAATTGTATACTTTTGCAATATCAGTTACTTGTCCAATTGAAGTTCCATAAACATTCATAATATAAACAACTTTTTGTTCATTTGGTTTTAATTCAATACTATTTCTCATGCTCATTACAGGATCAATTGGGGTACCAGTTTTATTAGAAAGTTTTCTCTCTAATGCAATTGGATTATTACTAGTTCTATTTCTTCCAATAAAGTTTTCTCTTCTTGTTTCATATTCGTATTTAGATAACTTATCTTCAACATATAATCTGTGTAATAAGTAAAGTGAATTTCCTTTATTTCTAACAATTTTCTTCATAATTAAAAAATCATTTTCATCGTCATATAGGCTTTCCATAAATAAGCTATTAAATGTTCTGTGAGTCACATCATTAACGTTTTCAGTTATTATTGGTTCTAAAAATGATGTTAATTCTAACACTCTGTTTATATTACTGTTATTCTTTAAAGTTACTTTTCTTATTTCAGCTGGAGTATTACTAGTTACTACTATTTCAGTTGTTGTAGTAATGTCATTATCAGTTAAAATATATTTTATTTTATCTGATGCAAATACTATTTCATACTTTTCTGGTTTGGTATTAATAGGTGCATAAGTATTGGACCATATTTTGTTTGTTTTTAAATCTTTGATATATAGAAAGGTTCCATAGTCTTGTTCTGTTACTTTTCTATATCTGTTAAGCTGAATCTCTTTATATCTTGAGAATCCGTCACCACGATCATTCATTAGTACTGTGTATTTTGAGTTTGATACAACAGATACTTCTGGTAAATCACTTGGAAATGTAAAGTAACGTATATCATTTTCTATTTTTTCTTTTTCGTAGTTAAAACGTTTATATTTAGCAATTTTTAAGTCAATTACTGGGTTTAGTTGAATCTTTTCTTTAGTTAAAATTTCGAAAGCTTTATTATTCATATCACTAGCAAATAATTCTTGAATAATACCATCTTCTAGATAATTGGCAAGACTTGCTAAAATCATTCCTTGGTGATGAGCAAAGTAGGCATATATTGGATTTTTTGTTTTGGTATCATAAGATTCATATAATCCATATTTTGCTTCCATTTGTAATTTTTTTAATTTCTTATAATTATGATAGACATCTTTTGGTCTTTCAGTTATAACCATCATTGAACTATATGGAGAAATAACGATATGATTATCATTTATTTCTTGTAGTTTTAAGTATGGAATAGAGAATGTTTTATATTTATAGTTAATCCCATTATCTAACTCATCATATGCACATTCTGAAATTCCCCAAGGTAAGTTCTTGTTAATTTCTTCCATATAGTATTTTTGACAAAAGTAAGCAAAATCGTAGCTTTCATCTAAAAGAGTGTTTTTATAACTTTTCATAAAGATAAGTGGCATATAGTACTCAAATAAAGAACCTGACCATGACGCCACACCTTTGTGATATTTAAATTTAGTTAAGGTTTTATCAAGACAGAACCAATGTTTACTTGGAACATCTCCTTTACTAATTGCAATATAGCTTAAAAGACGACTTTCACTAGCAAAGCGATTATAGTTATATACAGACAGTTCATTTTCAATAGTATTATATCCGATACTAAAAACATCATCTTTAGTATATAATTTAGAAAAATCAGTAGCACTTATCAATTTTTCTATTCTTTTACGTAAATCTTCTTCTTTTATTTTTGATAAAAATTCTTTTACAACAATTAGGCATGCTACAAAATTACCGCTATCAACACTGGATACAAAATGCGGATACATTAATGATAAATCTTCTAACTTATACCAATTATATAAATGCCCATTCCATTTTGGAAGATGTTCAACACTATTAATAATATTATTTAGCAAAAAAAGACACTTTTCCCTTTTTATAAATCCCAGCTCATAAGCAGATACAACAGAAGTAAGAGAAAAACCAATATCGGTTGACGATGTTTTAATATCTAATTTATGCTCTCTATTTTCTTGATAATTATCAGGAATTAAAAAATGATTTTCACTAGTTAAGTTTTCTTCAAAGAAATTCCATGTTTTTCTTGCTAATGCTTTCATTTCTTCTTTTTCAGAATCTTTAAGCATATATTTATTTGTTTTTTTATTTTTACTTATTGAGTAAGTTACATAAGGTGCTAGTAAAAAGAAGATACTTATGATGCACGCATATATAAAGTTTTCTTTATTAAATAGTAGTGTTAGTAGTAAAAGTAATATTGTTATTACATAATTTATTCTAAAGGATTTTATATAGTTACTTAAATTATTTTTAATAGTCTTTTCAGCTTCTTCTGCTGTTATCCAGTTAAGAAGCTTTTTCTTAGAAGAAATAAGACGATATAATGCTCTTATCATAGAATCTAAATATAGCCATGCTTTGTAAGGAAGAGTCATTATTTGAATTATTGATCTAAAAATAATAGCTTCTCCACCTTTTATAATATTATGATATGGTTTTACTTTTACTTTCTTTGAAAATTGAAAACTAATTTTACTTTTTAAATAGAAAAGTAGTGGTAAAGAGATAATTATTACTATATACATTATCCACCAAAAGATAGAAACTTTTCCGCTTACTAAGGCAAAGAAAATAATTAGTAATAATGATAAATCAATTAAATTTCTTCTGATATTATCAAATATTTTCCACTTACCTAATGGGGTTGTTGGATTTGCAACAAATTCATCGTTTTCGTTTTTTACTTTGTTAAATAGCCATGGTGTTATTTGAATATCGCCACGAGACCATCTATGATGTCTTGTCATGTCAGTTAAAAAACTTGATGAAAAATCATCTATTATTTCAATATTAGAAGTATATCCACTTCTTAAATAGTTACTTTCTAATAAGTCATGACTTAAAATTAATTGTTCTGGGAAACGATGATCAAGAATAGTTTCAAATACTTCTAAGTCATATATACCCTTTCCCATGAAACTTCCTTCATCAAAGACATCTTGATAAAAATTTGATACTAAAGTGTTATAAACATCAAAACCTCCAAGACCTGCAAATAATTCCGCATAGATAGATTTATTAGATGATTCAATGTCAACACTAAGCTTTGGTTCTAAAATACCATATCCCGAGATCACTTTGGTTTTTTCTTTATTTAATACTGGTTTTACTAATGGATGAGCCATAGTTGCTGCAAGATCTGTTGCACTATTAACAACAGGGACATTTCCTGCATCTACTGTTATGACGTATTTTATTTTATTTTTTAAAACAGAAATGTTTTCAATATTAAAATATTTTTCGATATCTTCTTTAGTAAATTTACCTAATAGTAAACGATTGAAATGAAGTAAAGCTCCTCTTTTTCTTTCCCATCCTAAATAGCTTTCTTCACTTTCATGGTACACTCTTTTTCTGTAGGCAAAATAGAATAAATCTTTTTTGTACTTTTTATTTAATTCATTACACTTTTTAATACCATATTCTGATATTTCTTTATCGACTTTAATGATAGCTTCTTTTTGTTCACTACAATCTCCTAGTAAAGCAAAGTATAAGTTGTTACTTTTATTTGATAGATAGTATTGTTCTAAATCCATGAACATAGCATCCACTTTTTTTAAATCTTTAATTATTGTAGGTACAACAATTACAGTTGCTGATTCTTCTGGAATTCCGTTTTTATAGGCCAGCCTTGGCAAACTTTTTGGACCATTTAATTCAAGTAATATTTGATTTAATATTTGAACAACAAACTCACTAGTTGGTATAATTAAAATTAGGAAGCTAATTATATAACTGTCTGTTAGATAAAAAGACAAAAAGAAAGATATGATAAAGGTAAAAACAGCTATAGCATTTATATATATTAATTGTTCTATTAATTTATCTTTTGGAGGAAAAAGATAAAATCCAATATGTTTTTTGTCTTTATTAGATTTAGCAATTAATCTTCTAGCATATGTTAACTCTGTTATACCTTTTAATTCTGCTTTTTTTAATAATTTTGCCCTATACATATTTTTACTTACATTGTCCATTTGTTTATATACTTTGTCTTTTTCTAGTTCTTTTTCTGTTTCACTAATTTCTTCATATAAAGACTCTATTTCAATATCTTCAACTATTCTTAATAAATTAAATAATTTAGAAATGTAAATGTTAGCTTTTGTATAATTAGTTTGCACCTCATTTGTCACTTTTCTAAGTGTCAAATTATTAACTTCTAATATCTCGTTTAATTTATAAAAAACATTATTAAGCGGGGTTCCAATTCTAGTTAAATGATAATTAAGTCTTTCAATATAAATTGGGTCTACTTCCATATCATCCTTTAAATTTAATAATTTAATAGCTTTATTTTTGTTCTTTGATAGTTTTTTTTCAATTAATGATATTTGATAGTCAACTTGAGAAATTTTGTCTAATTTTGCTCTTTCTATTTTACATAGTTCTTTTATTTTATTTACAACTACCATTATAAAAAGTGGTTTTAATAATATTATTTCTCGATATCCAAGTGTTCTTTCTTTTTCCTTTTGATAATTATTAATTGATCTAATTAGTGTTTTTTCATTTACTTTATAGTTTTGAGTTTCTAAGGTATTTAGTAAAATATTTACTAATGTATCTCCAGATTTATCTAGTTGTTTTTTTAATTTTTTATCACAAAAAAACTCCATTACTAAATTATTTCTTTCTAGTAAAGTAGCATAGTTATCTATAATCCATTCGTTAATTATTCCGATATTTTGATGATTATCTGTTAGTTCTACTAAGTAACTGTAGTAATCTTTTATGTATTTTAAATCTTTTTTAAAACTTCGTAAGTACCTATTCATTATTATCACCTATTTAAATTATATCATAGAAATTAGTGTTTCTTCTATTAATTTGGGAGAAAGGTATTATTATTATGCCCTTTTATGAAAAAATAAGTAGCATTAGCACTACTTACTATATTTTTATTTATTATTGATTTATTAGTGATATTTCATATGGATTATTCGATGTACCATCTCCTTTACTTATAATCGTTCTAGAGATAAGTGAAACTGATGGACGAACACCATATTTGCTAGTTACAAAATCAAAAGTAAGAGTAGAACCAAAATCTATATTACCTAAAATAGCATGAGCTATTACTATGTTTATATGTGCTATGTGGTCAACATAGTGGCTTGGTGATAAAATCCACCAATCTTCATTTGTATATAAATAACTTGTACTGCTATAACCACCAAGTATCATTTCATCTATTGTTAATAGTGCTACTGGGTAGGTTAACTTTCCATTTCCTGCCTCACTACTTACGGTAAACTTGTCATTAGCATTTGGGCAAACAAGACTTGGACTATTAGCATCTACATTTCTTCCATATGTTCCATAATATACATCTAAATTTTCAGTTTTATAAACACTTCGATCATTACACCATACTGTATCTTCTAAATAACTTGTATATGTTGTCATATTATCTTGATACCATGTATCTATTGCTAATTTTATTGTTGAGTTATTCTCATTTGTTTCTGGATACATATATCCAACATAATCAGCTGAATCAAAGACATCATTAAATGAAACCTTTCC
>CATKEA010000172.1 GCA_949746915.1 uncultured Bacilli bacterium | reverse complement strand
ATAAAAATCATTTAAGCTAAAAAATATATATGGTGTTGTTGTTTCATATGAACTACCAATACCAGTCTTTCTAATTATATAAAGAATCTTTGTTTTATCATTATCTAAATACTCTTTAACAAAATCAACAAAATCAACATCAATTTTACCCGAAGAATCAACATTATAATTATCTTTACACCATGTTGACCCATAATCATTACAATAAGTAACCTTATAATCATTAAATTGATAAAAAGGATGTATCTCAAAATGATTATTAATATTTGTTAAATCATTATCAAGTGAGTTAGAGGTAGTAACATTAACACTATCAACAGAGTTAGAACCTAAAGCTTGTACATTGTCATATATTAAAAAAGAACAAAAACAAGCAACTAACAATAGTAAAAATATTTTAATGTATTTATTCATCGCTATCACTCCCCTCATGTTCTATCATTATCTTTTGTATTTCATTAAACCAAAAAGAAACTAAAATAATAGGAGTACAAGCAACTACAGAATAAATAATAAACTCAAACATAATAACACCTACTTTCTAAACCACCAAAACGATAAAAAAAGCAAAATCATAGTAAAAGGAATAAGATATAAAAAATCTTGATTAACAATTAAATTATCTTGTTTTGTATATGATAAATCTTCAATAATAGAAGCATAATTATTATTATCTACATTAGTATATACAAAATCATTAGTTCTAAAAGAAGCTTGAACAGAACCATCCCAATTGGCAAAATTATTACATTCAACAGTACTATTAATAGTAGAGTTATATTTATAATTTAAAGAAAAAACACATCTATAACCTGTACCATTTTCATTTTTTAAATTTTCAATAGTATCATTATTAAAAGCAACATTGTCATTATTAGTATAATAGCAAACAATTTCTTCTTTAGTATCTGATGTTTGCATATCTTTAGTTTTATAATAATCTTGAACACAAACATAATATTTATATTTTCTTAAATTTTTTATAACGTTATTTCTAACATAATTATAAGCATCAATCACTAGAAATCAACTCGCTTTCCAGTAACAAAACAAATAAAAACATCAATTAGCTTTTTAGCAATATCTAAAATTAATATTATAGGAAAACCTACAAGTAGCATTGAAGCTACACTATCTACAATTATTTGATAATTAGGACTCATATATCTCATTCCTTTCTTTTTCGATTTTTATATTTTTATTTTCTATTACTTTATAAGTATCATATCTTTTAAACATAACTGGACTTTTAAAGTAATAAAAGTTCTTAACAATATCTCCGCTTAAATTTGTACTAGTTGAACTTTCAGAAGAAATACTATCGCGATTTATTAAACTATTTTTTTGAAGATAACCATAAAACTTCTTTTGACACCAAATAACGACATCAAATTGCTCTCTTAACTGTTTAGACATTCTACCAAAAACTTGACTAGTTGCAACAATATGTATTCTTTGCTTACGTTGTTGCGATAGTTGAGTCATAACGTCTATGTCAATGTTTTTCGAACCTAAACTGTTAAAGTAAAGTTGTATTTCATCTATTAGAAAAATAACTCCTTCTTTTCCATTTTTATACTTAGTTAAATCTTTAGCTTCTTGAAACAAAAATACTCTTTCATCATCAACAGGATAATTAGTTAACTCTAAATTAGTAACTATTAAACACTTAGGGTAAAGTTCTAATAAATTATAAACGTAATTAACGGCTGATAAAGTTTTTCCGCTACCTTGAGGACCGCAAAAGATTATAAGTCCATCTGGTCGAAAATATGTAGGGTTTTCTCTATAAAAATCGCGATTATATTTCATTGTTCTAAAAAGATTTAATAAACCAAATTTTTCAGTTAAACTTAATCTACTTACTGCCATTATTAATTTCCCCCAAAGCATAATGCAAAACTTCAGCAAAAGCTAACTCTATTTGTTCATCAGTAAAAATCATAATATCAATATACATTTCAGATAAATTATTATTGATAGCAAGTTGCTTAAGTGATTCTCTTTTTGCACTAACAGGCATTCTCTTAAGTCGCCTTAATTTTTCTCTATTTATTTTCATTTCTTT
>CATKEA010000171.1 GCA_949746915.1 uncultured Bacilli bacterium | reverse complement strand
AATATAAAACATAATTATTATAATTAAAATCATAGACACATCTCTTACATTATAATAATTTATTATACTATATAACAATATCATAATATCACTCCAAATTAAAAACTACCAAAAATTTGCCCTGCTTTATTTATATATGTTCTTACATCTGGAATTGGCAGTTTTTTACTGCTGGAATACCAAAAGCTGCAACAGCTAAAATCGGCCACCAAAATGTAAATTGTACATAGTTGAAAAACTTTCAGTACCTGAACTTATAGTGTTGTTTAACCCATTCCAGTCTAATGACGAACTATAACTAACTTGATTAACACCATAAGAAATCAACCAAGACGTAGCAGTACTAAAAAGTCCATAATCACTAGAAAGAGTTAAATTATCAAGATTCATACTAGTACTAATAGTTGAACTTCCAATATCATTGTTATTATTTGTAATATTGATTTTCAAAACGCTTTTTTTATTACCTAAAATCGTCTTTGTTGAACTGGTAGATATTCCTGTAGAAATATTAATCAACTTACCAATTCTGCCTTTATCATCTTCTTTAGTTTCAATTTTAGTATAATCAACACTTACGATTCTTCCAATAACATCCTTAACTGCATTAGTTATAGCAGTTTTACATTGTTGTATTTTTATCTTTGCATACATAAATGTAGACCCAATTTTTTTGAATAGTCCATAACCATTTACATCGTTTTCAACAATCGGATTATTACTAACATATGCATAAAGATTATATGAGAGAATATCTTGATTAGCACCTAGTATCTCATCAGCATTAATAAACCTACACCACTCTGGATTATAATACCTACTATTTAAGTAATATAAACCAGTCTCATTATCATAGTAATATCCTCGATATCTAAATGGATTAATTATACCAATATTATTGCTATCTGTTATCTCAATTCCATCTTTATCTTTGATACTCAAAATTTTACTCCATGAATCATACCCATAAGTTATTATTCTTTCTCCTAACGAATCAACTATCCCGATAGATTCTTTTCAAATAAGTATGTATATTATTATATTTTAAACCAATTACCCTACTCTATCATACAAGTAATATACCATTTCTTAACCATCTACTAATAAATCATAATCTAGTTTCTCAATCTCCACTCATTATAGTCTGATTCATAAAAATACCAATTTTTTTCTAACAATGGTTCCAATTTTACAAGAAATTCTAAATCACTTTTAGCATCTAAATCAATCAAATAAGCCAAACCAATACCTAAATCAGCTCCACGAGACCATTTTTGAAAGTATATTGTATTATTATTTTTACCAATAACCTCATAGCCTTTCTCCTCAAAAAGTGTTTTTAGATCATCTACTACTTTCTGATCTTTAATAAAGGATTTATAATTCATAGCTTTAAAGTCTACAGAGTCAAACGAAACATTCGATTTCATCCCAACAAAATAATCAGTAATACGAATTATTTCTTCCTTATCTCTATTAAAATACCATTCAATCATCTCACTATCTGGACGATAATATGGCATTAAATACCTATTTTCAAATAATATAAATCCAAAAATCATACCACTTAATATAAAAATTATACTAAATATACATATAACATACCTCTTTATTTTCATTACTATCTCCTTTAATAATATGCTCTATATCCAGCAAATATTGAATGCCAATCTTTAAATTCATTATATGCATGAGCACTATTCATATTGAAATGATTGGCCGCATAAAACGAACCTAGATATAATGTATCAAGCGAAAATCCAAAAGAAGCTCCAAGATAACCATAGGCATAATTGCCAAGTTCCTCTGGTGTCATAAATAAACCATCATACATAACTTTAACGCCAACACCAGGAAATGGTGTACCAATAGTTTCCTCCCATGATTCTTTTCTTTTTATATCCCAAGCTTTATCATGATTAACCCAGTTATAAAATGTACTATATGAATAATAAGGCATACTTCCAACTACATTTCCCATTCTGGAATAATGTGTTAATGCTTTTTTTACCTCTGATGTAACATCTCTAATCATATCCCCATTACTGCTAAAACCTAAATAAGACTCTTCTTTTACAAATATCAAATCTGTAAATTTCGAGCTATCAACAATGTCCTTCGAATAAAACACTGGATTACATATTTTAAGCTTATTAGTTATATTTGCAAGAACACTACCAGCAAGAACACTATTATATCCATAAAAGTCAACATACAATAATGGATTGTTACTAACATATAAATACAAGTTAGAAGATAATATATCCCTATTTGCTCCTATAATGCCATCAACATTAATAAACCTACACCACTCTGGATTATAATATCTACTATTTAAGTAATATAAACCAGTCTCATTATCATAGTAATATCCTCGATATCTAAATGGATTAATTATACCTACATGATTCTGATTACTTATTTCATCTCCGTTTTGATCTTTGATACTTAAAACTTTACCCCAGGCATCATATTCATATGTTGCTACTCTTTTATTACTTGAATCAACTATTCCAATGATATCCCCTTGTATACTCTTTTCAAATAAATATGTATTATTATCGTATCTTAAACCAATTACTCCTGTTGCATCATACAAGTAATATATCGTTATAGTTCCTTTTTCCTCATATACAATACTTGTT
>CATKEA010000170.1 GCA_949746915.1 uncultured Bacilli bacterium | reverse complement strand
CAACAATTAAAAAAATTAAAAAAATTAAAAAAAATTGGTTTGAGAAAAGTTTCATATTTAAATCAAAAGGAAAAATCTTTTATTGAAATGATAAAAAGCCCATCTAAAGGTCCAGTTATATTTCTTCCATCATCAATAGTAAAAAATATGTTTGATGTACTGTTGGGTGAGTCTATTGCTGGAACCGGACCTGTTCCAACTGGAATTTGTAATTATTTAGTTCAGGAGGATTTTGGAAATGACAAAAGAAGAATTGAAATTAAAAATCGATGAGTTTTGTAATTATGAACGTTTAGATGAAAAGTCTAAAAAGACAGTTGTTGATTATAAGAATTGTCTAAATAAATTTTACGATTCATTAGTTGATGATTATGTTGAAATTAACAAAGAACTTGGACTTCAATACAAAGAATATCTAATGAATATTCTCGAAAAAGGACAAGCTAAAGTAACATCGCTTAATAAATATATTGTAGTATTTAATAAATTTTTGAAGTATCTTGATAGTCAAAATAAAGATATAGTGATTAAGCAATTTAGAAGTCAATCAAAATCATCATTAGAAAATCAAATGTCTAATCAAGAGCATAAAAGAATGTTAAGAAAAGCAAAAGAGCTTGGCTATGATGAAATATATATGATAATAAAGACGTTTGCTCAAACAGCAATTCGTATTAGCGAACTAAGATATTTTACAGTAGAGAATATTGAAAAAGGTCCATACATTGATGTCTATAATAAAAATAAAGAACGGAAAATAATTTTGATTGGTGATTTGCATAGAACACTAAAAAAATATTGTAAAGATAAAGGAATAGCAACTGGTTACATCTTTAGAAGTCCTGATCCAAAATTAAAAGATGATCCGAACAGAATGATAAATCCTTCAACTATCTGGAGAAATCTAAAAAAAATAGGTGGTATAGCTAGAGTCAATTTAGAACACATTCATCCACATGGTTGGAGACATCTATTTGCAATTGCTTATTTGAAATTGCCTGGTTCCACTGAAGCAGAATTGTCCGATATTTTAGGACATACGAAAGTTGAAACAACAAGAATTTACACTAGAACAACTTTAAAAGAAAAAAAGGAAATGATGGAGATGATTAAGTTTTGAAATTAAGTGAAATAGTAGTAGGTGATTTAATTCAAACTTTTGATAATGAAATAGGTGTTGTTACTAAAGTTTTTAATAAAGGTTTATATTTGTCAACAATAGATGAGGATAAACTAATTTATATTAAGGATATAAAAAAGATTCGTTACATAATATCTATGTGTTTAAAACATCGTAAAAGAAATTGTGAAATATGTAATAAAATAAGTGATGAAAATTATAAAAACTATTTTGTTGAAAAAATATAGAGTTTAGCTTTATTCTATATAGTAAAAATTAGGATTAGTTACGTGCAATATAATTTACAGTTATCTTGCGGTTAAAAAGAATAAAAATGGAGGAATAAAAATGCCTGATATTGTTGAATTTGATGAACGAAATAATTTGAAGAAAATATATAAATTGATACAAGAATATACTAGATTTAATTTGTATGAAGTTCATGTTATTAATTTAAAAACAAATGAAGAAAAAGTTGTTTACAGAGAAACAAAAGAACGTCAAGATTTTGGAAGAAAACTCCAGACAAAAAGAGAAATGTTAAATTTGGTAAATCAAAAATTAAATTTGGTTGGTGATGAAAATGAATCATCGAAATAATATGTCAGCAGAATATAGTAATAAATTAAAATATTTAAAAAGTTATTTTTGGATAATTCAAGATTTATTAGATGAATTAATTAGAAGTGATGATGATAGTATTCAAAAAGCTTCTCAAATAACAGGAATGCCAAAGAGTCAAGTAATTAGAACTCTAGATGATTTGTTTATTGAAAGACAAATGAAGTCATGTAATATAACTAAGAATATTGAAAGACTATTTAATAAGAAGAAACAGATAGAAGACTCTATAAATAAATTAGAAGACCCACAAGAAAGATATGTGCT
>CATKEA010000169.1 GCA_949746915.1 uncultured Bacilli bacterium | reverse complement strand
TGTCTTTTCTACTAACTCATTACTTGTTAAAAGATTGGGAGTTGTTTCTTCATATTGAACTTTGATATAATCTAAATTCTCTAAATTGGTATTATCAAGTACCTCTAAGTTCACCTGATAATTAGCATAACTATTACAAGTATTTGTAAGAGTAAACTCATATGGTACTAGCTTCTTTCCATCTTCGTCGGTGATTGGAAGAGCTTCTTGTAAATTAATTGGATTTTCATCTTTAAAATCTATTTTAAAGCAACCTGTTGTTATAACATTCTCATCTGTTTGTCTAAGTGTTATCTGCCACAAAGCAAAGCTTGTCCCAATAAACATAAATAAAACTATTAAAACAAGTACTACTAACACTTTCTTTTCTCTCTTATCATTAGTCATACACTCTTTCATACCTTTATTCTTATATTTAGTATTATAACACAAGTTAACTATCATTTTATATTATTTTCATTTTGCTAACAAATTAATGAACTTTTCTTAAAGTGTAAATTTTTATTTTTCTAAATTTGTAATAACATCAAAAAAGATTCTTATTTATTTCTATTTTTTATTTTTTTTAACTTTATCTTTGTAGCAAAGGCAAGCTTATAGACATAATACAATGGCTTATTTAATACTAAATCAAATTCACCAATTAATTCAACAACTTTTCCACCAAAGTTTCTTTTTGTGTAATAAATACCATACTGAGAATCTTCTTTACTTAGATTACCACTAATTGCGTAATAATTATATTGTTTTAAGTTATTTTCACAAGCATATTCTAACATTTTGTGATGTATTGGATTAAATGGACTATATTTTATAAATTCTTTGTATGTTCCTCCATATAAGCCGATTACTTCATTACCATAAAAAATTTCAAGTATTCCACTTAACGTAACATTATCTCCATGTCTTTCTTGAATTTCTTTGACTTCTTTTAATTGACTTTCAAGTTGAATAAGCTCACTTCGTCTTTTCTCCTGTCGTTCATTAAACTTAGGAACATTAATCATGTTCCCCTTGTATTTCCTTAATGTTTCTGATAAAACTTCTGCCTTATCAAAAATCTCTTGATCCACTTTTAAGCCTTCTTTTTTCTCTTTAATCTCTTTACTTAATTTTGTTATAACATCCTTAGTATCTAAAGTAGCAAAATATAAATCACATAATCCTTCTTTGTGTAACTCATGATACATGTTCTTGTAGTAAGCAAGTGGTCTTGATGAGAAGCTTCTTCTATCTGATGTATCTTTCATAATATTATAAAATTCTTTGATGTCTTCTTCAGTTCCTTTTACAACTTTAATTCCAAGTTTCTCTGTTTTAACCATCGCTCTTTTAGCAGAACGTTTCATCTCATTATCAATATCTTTTATTGTTTTTTCCTTTGTTGGTGTTACAAAAAGCCAGCGACCTTGCAATTTGTTATCTTGTTCTAAATTAAAACCTTGATGTTTGAAACCATAACTTTCTAAAATAGAGATAATATCATTATTCGAATATCCATTTTCAACTATATTTCCGTCATTATCACGCTCATAATTTTCTATATAAGGATCTATTTTTATAAACAATACCTTATGTTTCTTAGCATATATTTTTAAATTATTTACAAAAAATGTTAATAGTTCTTTATTTCGATAATCTATTAAAAAACCTCTTGGAGAATAAAATATTTTTATCTTCTTGATTAAAGCCTTTTCTAAAATCATCGTTGCTGCTAAGATTTTTTTATTTTCCTTTATACCAACTAAATGCATTTTCCATCCGACTTTTTCTTTAGACTTTCCCCAAGCCACAGTTTGAAAAAAACTGGTATATTCATGATCCTTAGAAAAGTCACTAAATTCTTTTTCTGTTAATTCGACAAATTCCATAGTTCTTCTCCTTTTTACTCATATTTTTTAAATAGCTCTTCAATATCATCTTCACTCCAAATTGGAATTCCTAGATTTCTGGCTTTATCATATTTACTACCTGGATTTTCTCCTACTATTACAGCACTTGTTTTTTTGCTTACAGAAGAAGTACATTTTCCACCAAGTAAAGAAATCTTTTCTTCTACTTCGTCTCTGGTATATTTTACTAAACTTCCTGTTATTACAAAAGTTTTATTTTGAAATTCTTCTGTTTCTTGAATTAATTCTCCAGTATATAGAGTATTTATCCCTAATTCTTTAAGTTTTTCTATTAAATCTTTATTTTTCCTTTTTCCAAAGTATTCAACTATACACTTGGCAATTATTTCTCCAATATCAGGTATTAATGTCAATTCTTCAACTGTTGCTTCCATTAAAGCATCCAAACTTAAATATTTTGTTGCTAAGAGCTTAGCTGTTTTTTCTCCAACATTTGGGATTCCAAGAGCAAATAATAATCTTTCTAGAGAGTTCTTTTTACTACTTTCAATAGCATTTATTAAATTATCAATACTTTTATCACCATATCCTTCTAATGAAGTTAAACTATCTCGATGATTAGATAAATGATAAATATCATGAAAATCTTTTATATATCCCATATTATAGAAATCTTCAATTATTCTGTCTCCAAGTCC
The DNA here is from genome assembly GCA_949746915.1 of uncultured Bacilli bacterium. Lineage (GTDB taxonomy): Bacteria > Bacillota_I > Bacilli_A > RF39 > UBA660 > CATKEA01. The sequence goes on along the minus strand of CATKEA010000169.1, from coordinate 6,837 downwards.
ATCAATGTTCATAGCTTTTCTTGAAACAAAATGACATAATCCTTCAATATCTTTTGCTGGGCATAGTGGATTTACACAATAATAATCTACTTGTCCCTCACGTTTATAAATAAATTCTTTGCAAATTGGACATTTATTTATCATTTCAAAATCTTTTTCTTCTCCAGTACGTCGTTCTTTTTTTACTTCAACTACTTCTGGAATAACATCTCCAGCTTTTCTTATTGATACAATGTCTCCAATTTTCAAATCTTTACTTATAACAAAATCTTCATTATGTAAAGTAGCACGTGAAATAGTTGATCCCATTACTATAACAGGATCTAAAACAGCATTCGGAGTAATTTGACCAGTTCTTCCTACTGTAAAAATAATATCTTTTAATTTAGTAAGAACTTCTTCAGCTGGAAACTTATAAGCAGTTGCCCATTTAGGGTACTTAGCTGTAAATCCCATTCTTTTTTGATCTTGAATACTGTTCAATTTAATTACTATTCCATCGATATCATATGGTAATTTGTTCCTATTTTCTGTTTGGTAGTTTATAAAATCTAAAATACCTTTTTCATCCATTACTAATTTATTATTAGGATTTGTTTTGAAACCTAAATCTCTCATAAATTCCAATGCTTCATAATGGGTCTTAATACCATAATCTTCTGGGTTTGGTAAATGATAAATAAAACAATCTAATTTTCGTGATGCTGCTACTTTAGAATCTAATTGTCTAATAGAACCAGCTGCTGCATTTCGACAATTTTGTAGAAGTGGCTGATTATTCTCTTTTCTAATACGATTAATATTTTCAAGCGTTTTCTTACTCATGTATATTTCGCCACGTACTTCAATATCAATTGGTTGTTTTATTACTAAAGGAATTGTTTTTATTGTTTTGGCATTGTTAGTAATATCTTCTCCTACAACTCCATCACCACGAGTTGCCGCTGATACAAGTTTACCATTTTTATACTTTAACGAAACACTTAATCCATCTATTTTTAACTCACAAACATAATGTGGAGTAATTCCTTCTTTCCTAATTCTAGAATCAAAGTTTATTATTTCACTTTCATTAAAAACATTACTTAATGATAACATTGGAATTTCATGAGTTATCTTCTCAAATCCTTCAAGAACTGTTCCACCAATTCTAGAAGTTGGTGAATCATCTCTTATTAAATCTGGATGTTCTTCCTCTAATACTATTAATTCTCTTATGTATTTATCAAATTCTTGATCAGTTATTGTTGGTTTATCAAGAACATGGTAATTATAATTTGCTTCATTTAATATTTTGACTAACTCATCAATTCTTTGTTTTATATTATACTTTGATTCTTCCATAATTAATATCCTTTCTAATTTAATACTGCATCTTTAGGCTTTTCGATTGTATCAATCCATTCTCCTAGTTTTTCACTTACTAATTTATCCTTAACTTTATTGAATGTTTCTTCATCTGGATAAGGACCATAACGATTATTATTTTTACTGTCTATAATATAGTACTTTATATCGATATTATTATCTATCGGTATTAAACACATTACAGCTATATAGTTATCACTGTATGAAAACTTACTGACATATTCCTCTACTCCAACAGTTACACCATCTATCACAGTAGTAGTTTCATTATTAACTTTTTTTCCTAGAATAACAGTAGTATTGTTTACTCTTTTTATTTCATAATCATTTGGTAGTAAATATTTCCACTTTGTGGTATCTTCACAGCCCACAGTCAAGAGCAAAAAAAGGATTAAAACAACTAGTTTTAATTTACACTTTCCTTTTAGTTCCATAAGTTTTCTGGATATTCCTTTTCATCTATTAGTTTTCTAATTGCCTTAACAACTATTTCTTTATCTTCTTTATAAGTTACTCCTTGCCACATAGCATTAGTTCTTAACATTGTAACAGTGGCTTTATTTTTTCTAACAGCATCTTCTAAAACATCTGGTATTAAAAATTCGCATTTTTCAATTGTTTCTTTATGACTTTCTAAAAACTCAGGAAATGTTTTTTCAATATAATTAAATATTTCTGGAGTAAATCCAAACATATTCATAGACACTCTTGTTTCACTTGCTACTGTAAATGAACTACTTCCATCAAGAGGTGTTGCAGTAATCACTCCATCTTGTTCTTCAACAATACTTTCGGTTAACTTTTTCAAATAGCCATTGTCTTCTTCACAAACACCTCTTTTTACACCACCATTTTCTGTAAGAGTATTTTTTACTTTATATCCAACTAAACCATAATTAGTACTATTTTTGTCGTCTAATTCATCTAAAAATTTACTTACAACAAAATAAGCATCTCTTCCATAAAAATCATCAGCATTTATTACAACAAATTTTCCGTTAATTAAATCTTTAGCAGCTAATATAGCATGTGCTGTTCCCCAAGGCTTTACTCTTCCTTCTGGAACACTATATCCTTGTGGTAAATCTTCCATCTTTTGAAAAACATATTCTACAGGGATATGCTCTTTGATTCTAGCTCCAACAGTTTCTTCAAATACTTCAAGATTTTCTTCTTTTATTATACAGATAACTTTTTTGAAACCAGCCATTATAGCATCATAAATTGAATAATCAATCATAAACTCCCCATTTGGACCGACTGGCTCAATTTGTTTTAATCCGCCATAACGACTTCCCATTCCTGCTGCCATAATTAATAGTGTCTTATCATTATCTTTCATATTATTCACCATTTTTAACCTTAACTTTTTCTTTATTTTTATCTTTAAGATCTTTGTTTACTATTCTGCCATTTAAATCAATTAATGCCATAAAAATATCATCACTTCTTACTTCATAGTCATCAACTACTTCATAAATACAATTTTCACAGTATGGTCCTTCTGTTTTCATCTTTTTAATTTGGCCTAATATTGTTCTTGTTTCATAATCATAACTTATTTGACAAACAGTATGATACCATTTCAATGTTTCTTGGATACCAGGCAGCTGTTTCATTATATTATTAACTTCGACTTCTTCACATCCTGTTACTACATATTCGCTTGGTTTCAATGTAATTATTCCATAAAATTTCGAACCAACTCCACTTATTGTTAATATATACCCCTTTTCTAGTTCTTGTCTTATGTTATCAATCTTTTTCATAGCTTCCTCCTTATACTTTAGAAATACTTTTATGATTTTTCATTAATTTTTTTATACCATGTGGACTTTTAAAAGCAATACTTAACAAAGTATTAGTAACTTCTACAACACGTCCTGCTCCAAATACCTCATGATAAACGTAGTCTCCGACTGCATAATTAACAGCTTCTTTTCTAATTTTATCTTCTTTATTTATCTTTATTTCTTTCTCTTCTTTTGGTGTTGCTTGTTTATTATCTATTAAATCTTGATCTATTTCTGCAATAAATCTACTTGGTGGATTTATTTGATCTTTTCCAAATAAAGTTCTTCTTCTAGCATTACTAATATATAATTTTTCTTTAGCACGAGTTATAGCAACATAGCATAATCTTCTTTCTTCTTCTAACTCCTGACTATCCATAAGAGAGTTCATATGTGGAAAAATTCCTTCTTCTAAACCAACAGTAAAAACATAGTCATATTCTAGTCCTTTAACCGAATGAACAGTCATTAAGCTTACTCTATTGACATCATTTGTATATTCATCTTTATCACTTACTAGAGATGTTTCTAAAAGAAAATCTTCTAAAGAAATTACTCCATATTCTTCTTCAAATTGCTTAGTTATAGATTTAAATTCTTCTAAGTTTTCAAGTCTAATATCTGCTTCTAAGGATTTTTCTTCTTGAAGTTCTTTTTTTAATCCTGATGCATCTAAAACTTTATCAACAAGCTCTGTTAAAGTTAAATTTTCAGATACTCGTTTTAAATCTTCAATTAGATTTTTAAATAATAATTCTTTTCCTGTTTCTATTGCTTCATACATACTTTTTTCTTCAGCATCAGCTTTTTCTTGAATTGCTTCTATTGTTCTTAAACCAATTCCACGTTTTGGAGTGTTTATTACTCTTTGTAAACTTATATTATCTCGATCATTATGAATAAGTTTTAAGTAAGCTAATAAATCTTTAATTTCTTTTCGATTATAGAATGAAGTTCCACCAACTACTTTATATGGGACATTCTCTTTTAGAAAAGCTTCTTCTACAGTACGCGATTGAGCATTGGTTCTATATAATACAGCTATTTCTTGATATGATACTCCATCATTAGCTAATTTTCTTGCTTCTCTTCCGACAAAATTGGCTTCATCTTTTTCATTATCAGCACGATAATATGTTATCTTATCACCAAGTCCTTTAGTACTCCATAAGTTTTTTTCTTTTCTATTTTGATTGTTTTTTATTACAGAGTTTGCAGCATCTAGAATTGTAGATGTTGAACGATAGTTTTGTTCTAGTTTTATAACTTTTGCTTCTTCATAGTCTTTTTCAAAATTTAAAATATTTCTGTAATTAGCTCCTCTAAATGAATAAATACTTTGATTTTCGTCTCCTACTACACAAATGTTTCTATATTTGGCACTTAACATTTTAGTAAGAATATATTGTGCTTCATTAGTATCTTGATACTCATCTATTAAAATATATTTAAATTTCTCTTGATATTTTTGAAGAATATCCTTATTTTTGTTGAATAGTTCTAATGGTAGTATTAATAAATCATCAAAATCAACAGCATTATTTTTCTTAAGAGTCTTTTTATATTTTTTATAAACTTCCAAAACAACTTTTTCAAAGTCTGTTGCAGCATATCTTTCATAGTTTTCTGGAGATATCATTTCATTTTTACATCCACTTATTTTGTTTTTGATAGAATGTGGATTATACTCTTTTGGATCATAGTTAAGTTCTTTTAAAATTCTTTTTATTACAGTTAATGAGTCATCACTGTCCATAATAGTAAAATTTTTATCATAGCCAAGATATTCATAATTTTCTCTTAGTAATCTTAGTCCAAACGAATGAAACGTTGAAATTTGAATAGCATGAGCTATATCTCCAATTAAAGAAGTCACTCGCTCTTTCATTTCTTTTGCGGCTTTATTAGTAAAAGTTATTGCAAGTATCTGATATGGACTTACATGTTTTTCTTCTACTAGATAGGCAATTCTGGTTGTTAGAACTTTTGTTTTTCCACTTCCTGCACCTGCTAATATGAGTAGAGGTCCTTCAGTTGTCAAAACGGCTTCCTTTTGTTCTTTGTTTAATTTTTCTACATTTATCATGTTATCTACTCCTTGTTTATATTATACAATAGATAGAGTTATTTATAAAGAAAAATACACCAATAGGTGTAATTTTTACTTGTTTGTTATTTAAAATTTTTTGTATTAATAATTACTTATTTAATTAGTGTTCCCTTTACAACATTAGAGTTTTCCGACTTTGTTGCTATCATTCTGTCTACTAAATCGGATGTTTCTGTTGTGTAATTTACCGTAATCTCAGCGCCTTCACTAGTTGCAGCATTTAAGAACATACCTTCGTAATTTTCTATGTTTTGATTTGTTATATTTATTGTTGTTTTTATACTTCTACAAAATTGAAACATATAACTCATGTCTGTTACTTTACTCATGTCCCATTTATCTATTTCTAATACTCCTGTTTCATAAAACAAATCAAACATATGACTCATATTCGTAACATTTGATGTATCAAAATGATTTAAATTTATAGATGAGCTTTCTGATTCCGACTTAATTATACTCATATAAAACATATAACTCATGTCAGTAACTAAACTTGTATCTAAGTTTTCTATTCCACCAACTGACCCTTGGCCAAAGTACGTTTGATAAGCTAATCCATAATATGATGCGATAGGATTAACACGTATTTTCCCAGCAGCTTGAATATATAATTTAAGTCCATCATCTTGTACATAATATCCAAGTACTGATTTATCTTGGCTAACGCTGAAATCAACTACTTGTTCAGCATTACTATATGGATTTAGACTATTTTGAAATTCGACATGAATTGGAGAATTTAAAGTCCCATTATTATATTCACCTAAATATGTAATATTTTTGGTATACCCATACATTTGATCATCTCCACCTGTCTCTATAGACATTGGAATCATTATATTTTTGTTACTAACTGGTGGTACATAATTAGCAGTAACAGTAATTTTACCTTCCCATGAAGCATTCATTACTTCATCTATTGCTTCAGTTTTCTCATCTAACCATATTCTTAAATTAAAAGATATTTTTTCACTATTTCCTAGTTTTCCCTGATGTAATTTATAAGCTTTTGTTGCTTCTTCTATTACTTTTTCTTCATTTACATGAGTTTCTAATAAATTATCAATAAATAACTCATTACTTCCTTCTTTTAAATTTACTCTCACATAATTATCTGCTAATACTTTTTCTCCACTACTTAAAGTTTCTAAATTTACTATATAATTAGTTTCTGTTGTACAAATATTTTCAAGTGTAAAAGTAAATGGACTCAATTGTTTACCTTCTTCATCACTTATTGGTGTTGCATCAATTAAATTAATAGCATCAGTTTCCTCTGTTAAAGTTAATTTCAAACATCCTGTTGTTATAACATTTGTTCCTGTTTGTGTAAATGTCAATTGCCATAAGGCAAAAGATGTACCTATCAACAAAACAAGTACAAGTAATATAAGAATTATTGTTGTTTTACTACTCTTTAGATTCGCTTTAAGATTTGTCTTTTTATTATTCATAGTATATATATTTATGTAAACTTTTCAGTCTTTTACATTTATCTACTTTATATTATATATTGATAATTTTTTAACACTAAAAATTTACATTAATCCTTTCTATTTTTCT
>CATKEA010000168.1 GCA_949746915.1 uncultured Bacilli bacterium | reverse complement strand
GAAGATGTTAAGAAATATAGCAATTATTATTTTAGTAATTGCAGTAGTGTTAATTGTTGGAGGTATCTCTTATTATAACTATAATTTATCTCCAGTAGGAAAAAATAAAGATATAATAGAAGTTGAAATACCAACAGGTACTAGTAAAAAAGGTGTAGCTAAAATATTAAAATCAAAGAAATTAATCAGAGATGAAAATTGTTTTATGTTATATTTAAAAATATATAAAGATATTACTATTAAAGCAGGATTTTATGATTTCAATCAAAGTATGAGTGTCAAAGAACTTACTGAAAAATTAAACGAAGGAAGCAAAAAAAATCCAAATGAGATTCAAATAACTTTCAAAGAAGGAATAAATATTCGTGAAATTGCACAAATTATTAGTAGTAGTACAAACAATAAGTATGATGATATTATCAATAAAACAAAAGATCATTCTTACTTAGATAAGCTTATTGACAAATATTGGTTTATAACAGATGCTGTAAAAAATGAAGCATTATACTATGGTTTAGAAGGATATTTATTTCCAAACACTTATCGTTTTGAAAATAAGGATGTAAGTATAGAAACAATTTTTGAAAAGATGTTAAATGAAATGAACAATGTTCTAACGCCATATAAAGAAAAAATAGAAAACAGTAATTTAAGTATTCATGAAGTTTTGACATTAGCAACAATTACAGAGCTAGAAAGTACTAATAGAAAAACAACAACAGAAAATAAGTACAATGATCGTCAATTAGTAGCAAGTGTAATGTTAAATAGAATGGCTAAAAAAATGACTTTAGGTAGTGATGTTACAGCTAGATATGCACTAAAAATTGATAATAAGAAACAAGCTTTAACAAAAGCCCAATTTCAAACAGTTAGCCCTTATAATACTAGACTAGAAAATGGTAGCATGAATGGAAAATTACCAGTTGGACCAATTTGCAGTCCATCTAAAGAAAGTATAGAAGCAGCTATCAATCCAGCAGAGTCTGAGTATATATTCTTTATTGCTAATATAAAAACATTAGAAACTTTCTATTTTAAAACTCATGATGAGTTTTTAGCTAAGAAAAAAGAATTACAAGCTGTAAATCAAGGACTTTAGGAGGAAAAATGACTGATATTTATGACGGCATAAGAGACATAAAAAAATATGCTCTAGATAATAATGTGCCTATTATGGTAGATGAAGGAATCGATTATTTAACAAGTTTTATTGTAAAAAAACAAATAAACTCAGTTTTAGAAGTAGGTACAGCTATCGGGTATTCTGCAATTATGATGGTTCTTGCTAATCCTAACTTAAAAATAACATCTATTGAAAGAGATAAAGATAGGTATTTAGAAGCGGTTAAAAATATTAAAAAGTTCAATTTAGAAGATAGAATTACATTGGTGTTTAATGATGCCTTTAATGTTAATTTAAGTGATAAGTTTGATTTAATTTTCTTTGATGCAGCTAAAGGTCAAAATATAAGATTTTTTGAAAAATTTGAAAGAAATCTAAAAAATAATGGCTTTATTATAACTGATAATATTTCTTTTCATGGTCTAACTGAAAAAGATGAAAGTGAAATAGCAAGTAGAAATGTTAGAGGATTAGTAAGAAAAATTAAAGCATATATTGATTTTTTAAAAGCAAATGATGAATATGCTGTATCGTTTTTGAATATTGGAGATGGCTTAGCTATTGCTGAGAAGAAATAAATATAAGATTGATGCTAATCAATCTTTTTTTTGGAAAAAATATGGTAAAAATTGTCGATGTTCGTGTTATAATTAATTTATATAATACGGGAGTGGTAAATTATGTTTGAAGATGTTGATAATATAAAAAAAATACAAGAAACAAAATTAAAGAACATAAAAAATACTAAAAATATATTAATGATATTAGGTAGTATTGTAATAGTAATAGGTTTTATCTTAATAATACCTAAGGCTTTTGCAGCACCAGTACCAGTAAAGAGTATAACGATAACTAGTAGTAAGCTAGATTATCATAAGAAAGTGCCAGGTAGTTATAATATTGAAAAAAGTGCTAAATGGTTGGAAAAAGGAAAAGCTAGAATTACTTTTGATTTAGATACTATTATGAAAACAGAAGAAAAGTTTACCGATATTATCTTTGTTCTTGATGTATCTGGAAGTATGAGTGGAGAAAAGTTAGCGAAAGTTAAGGGCGATAGTATTGATTTGATTAATACTTTGTTATCAGATTCTAATAATCGAGGATCTTTAATAACATTTGAAACGACATCAAAAATCATTTTACCATTAACAAATGATAAGGATAAATTAGTGAGTACTATAAATGGTTTAAGTACAGGAAATACGACTAATTATTATCAGGCATTATCTAATGTAGATGAGATATTAAAGGATTATAAAAAAGAAGAAAATAGAGAATGTATTGTATTATTCTTAACAGATGGTTATCCAAATGAAGAGATACCTAATGAAGAAGGACAGTATAGTTATCTAAAGAAAGTTTATCCATATTTAACAATTAATGGTATTCAGTATGAAATGGGTAAAGAAGTATTAGAACCAATAAAAAAAGTCAGTGATCAACAGTTTATAGCAGATATGACTAACTTAAATAATGTTTTATTTGAAGCATCAGTTGCACCAATTACTTATGATAGCTTTATTATAACTGATTATATTAATAGTGATTATTTTGAAATAGATGGTATAGATAGTATTGTAGCATCAACTGGAACTACTAAACTAGAGTATGAAGGAACAATACCTAAAGTAATCTGGGATATTAAAAACCTAAGAAGTGGATCAAAGGCAACCCTTACAATAGATGTTAATTTAAAGAAAGAATATATTGATAAAGGTGGACTATATCCGACAAATAAAAAGGAAGAAGTAAAGTCCGAGATTGATAAGATAAAAGAAGAT
>CATKEA010000167.1 GCA_949746915.1 uncultured Bacilli bacterium | reverse complement strand
ATAAATTATTAAATAAAAAAAGATGTAGCTCATAAATAACTTACATCTTTTATTTATACTTCCTGAATTACTGTAATAATCATTGGTTTACTTTCTGTTTCCTTATAAAAATATTTTCCAAGTTGACTTCTAACTTCATTCTTTATTTTTGTATAATCAACTTTTTTATCATTAACCTCGATATTTTCCTCAATTACTTGTTGACACATTTCCTTTGATGTTGCAATTAAATCTTGATTTTCTTTAACAAATATAAAGCCCTTAGTAACAATATCTGGTCCCGATATTATCTCTTTAGTCTGTCTATTCAAAGTACATGTTACTAAAACAATACCATTTTCACCTAACATTTCACGATCCTTAAGTACAAGCTCTCCAATATCTCCAGGTGTTTTTCCATCTATCAATACATCATCAACTACTACTTTTTCTAAATCATTCTTTAATACACCATTTACAAAATAAGCAACATCTCCATTTTGTTTTAAAATGATATTTTCTTTTGGAATTCCTAACTCTTCAGCTATTGTTGCATTCATATATTGATGACGATATTCTCCCCTAACTGGAAAATAATATTTAGGATTCATCAAATTAATCATCAACATTAAATCCTCTCTAGAAGCATGATGTAATAAATGTTTCTTACTTGATAAACAAACAACATTAACATTATTCTTAGCTATATCGTCCATAACAATAGCTAACCTCTTTTCAATTCCATCATAACTAGGTTCTGTTATAAAAATAGTATCTGTTTCTCTTAATTTAATATACTTATCAAAGCCTTTAATAATTCTTTCAACATTAGCATATGGCTTTTCTTTTTCATCAGAAATTAAAACAACAACACCCTTATCATTTAAATTTGACAAATCTCCAATACGGTTCATATCTATAGTAAGATAACCAAGATTAATACTATTAGTTATTAACTCTTGTAATCCTTTACCCATAATAACAATTTTACGGTGTGTTCTCATCACTTCATTAAAAATTTCTTGAATACGATAAATATGTGCTGGTAAAATTGTTGCAATTATACGATTTTCATTTTTTTGAAGGACTTCTCTTATAAATCCATCAATCCTGTTATTAGGAGAAGTATGTCCTACTTTTTCTGCATAAAAAGACTCTGCTAATAAACAAAGCACTCCTTGTTTTCCAACATAAGCAAGTTTTCCTATATCAGTTTTATAATTTCCCATCATTGTTGAATCAAAAACAAAATCACCAGTATAAACAATAGCTCCATCCTTAGTATATAAAACATAACAAACTGAATCAGGAGTTGAATGTGTCACACTAATCGGAAAAACAGACAAATTTTTCCCAAATTCTAATTTTGAATGTGGACGTATTTCCTTTAAATGATTACTACTTACACCAGCTTCTTTCAATTCACTCTTAACAATTTCCATAGTAAACTTTGTTGCATAAATATTAACATCTGGTAAAAGTGGCACTATATCACTAATAGCTCCCATATTACTTTCATGACCATGGGTCAAAAAAATACCTCTAATCTTCTTTTTATTTGCAACAAGATAATCAATATTAGGAATAATATAATCCACCCCTAACATTTTTCCTGTTCCGTATTTTAAACCACTATCAAACACAAAAATATTATCATCAACATTGACAATATACATATTTTTACCATTCTCATTTAGACCACCTAAACTAAAAATTTTAATTTTACTCAAAATATATTTCTCCTTTCTTGTTTCTAAATTTATTTTTATAAGGTTTTAAAATAAACTTTATACATTATAACACAACAATATCTAATAGTACAATTTTTTTATCGAACTACTCATCAATAATATACTTTTTATATAAATTTATCCATTCAAATTAGTACCAAAATCAAATTAATGCCAGCTTATCAATCGCACTTTTAGCTGCTTCTTGTTCTGCTTCCTTCTTACTTGGAGCAACACCAGTACCATAAACTATCCCATCAATTACAACATTCATCGTAAAAAGTTTACTATGAGCTGGTCCTTCTTCTTTAACTAATTCATACACAAGACTTTTTTGTTCTGTTTGCACATATTCTTGTAAAGCACTTTTATAATCACTAAAAAAATTAATACTAGGATCTTCAATATAAGGTACAATAATATCCAAAATAACATTTTTTACAGTATCATAGCCTAAATCAATATAAACAGCTCCCATAAAAGCTTCAAAAATATCAGCAAGAATTACCTTTTTATATCTTCCACCATCAGACTCTTCTCCATGACCAACTTTAATATATTTGCTAAAATCCAAGTCACTAGCATAACGATAACATGCATTTTCACAAACATAACTTGCTCTAATCTTAGTCATATCACCTTCTTTTACATTTAGATTTCTATAAAGATAATCACTTATAACTAAATCTAAAACAGCATCTCCTAAAAACTCCAATCTTTCATAATCAGCTTTCAAGTGATTTTCATATACATAAGAAGAATGGGAAAACGCTGAATGATAATACTTCATTTCATTAGGCATTATTTTAAGTCTTTTAAATAATTTATCCATTTTATCACCTATCTTTTTCTTTATCAAAAACTACATATATACTATATCACATTTTACTTAGATTTAAATAGTTAATATTGTCAAATATTAATTTTAATAGTAAAATATATTTGATGGTGATAGTATGAAATACTTTCTAGTTGGACTAATAAAGATTTATCAAATGATACCAGGTCCCTGGCATAATTACTGTCGTCACACTCCAACCTGTTCTAACTATAGCATAGAAGCCATAAAAAAACATGGAGTATTTACTGGTAGTATTCTAACCATAAAAAGACTATTTAACTGTAGCCCATGGGGAACTTATGGATATGACCCAGTACCAGAAATAAAGGAGAATAAAAATGAAAAAAATTAAGATATTAAGCTTAATACTAATAATATTATTAATGACTAGTGGGTGCTTTAAACGTGATACCTTAGAAGGAATCGAAATTATTACAACTGTATATCCTATTGAATTTGTAACAAGTAATTTATATGGAGAACACTCTATTGTAAACTCAATATATCCTGATGGTACAGATACAACAAACTACAAACTTACTGAAAAACAAAAAAAAGATTTTAGTAAAAAAGGCCTATTTATTTACAATGGACTAAGTGATGATAAAGACTTAGCAAGAACATTTCTAAGTAATAATAAAAATATGTTAATCATTGATTCATCTTTTGGAATAGAAACTACATATGGAATTGAAGAAATTTGGTTAAATCCATCTAATTTATTAATGATGAGTCAAAATATTCGTAATGGTTTAAAAGAATATATCAAAAACAATTATTTAAACAAAGAAATTGATAAAGCTTATGAAAATTTAAAAGTTCAATTATCAGAAATAGATGCTGAGATTAAACTAACTGCTGAAAATGCTACTCGTAAAACTATTATTGTTAATAATAACTCACTTAAATATTTAGAAAAATATGGTTTCAAAGTAATTTCACTTGATGAAAGTATAGAAGAAATCAGTGAAAAAACAATCAATGAAATAAACAATTTAATAGAACAAGAAGAAGTTAAACACTTAATTTTATTAGAAAACACTTCTACTTCTAAAACATGGGATAAAATAATCGAAGATACTCAAATTGAAACTCTTACTTTTAGAAGAATTGATAATATAACTGATGAAGAACGTGATAGTAAAGAAAATTACATAACCATCATGAATGACAATATTGACTTATTAAAAAGTGAACTATATTAAAGAGCCTGTAAAACTACAAGCTCTTTTTTTTATACCAATTTTCTTTTTCTAAAACATGTAATATCAAAAACATTACTATACCAAAAATAGATATATATATCCCTTCTGTTCTAAATGGAGCCTTATATCTTATTTTAATAGTATGTTTTCCTTTATTAATCGGAAAACCTAAGAAACTAGTATTAACTATTTCTATATCTACCTTCTTATTATCAACTGTAACATAAAAATTTTCATCGTATGGAATACTACTAACAAAGTAACTGTTATCTTTTTTCACATCAACTGTACCTTCGAAATAATCTCCTTTACTTTTTTTATTATCAATATTTACTTCTGTTACTTTTTTACTTACATTCTCAATATTACTATAATCCATCATATACATATGAACATTTGTAATTTCATATTTTCCTTTTGAAAAAATAATATCCAGCTTACTTATAGAACTTTTACTAAATACATAAGAAAAGTTTTCATTATTATTATAATACATCCAACTTTTACATGTTTTTTTATTACCAGTTCCATTAATTATAATTGATTGATCCCCTATTGAGCATTTTTGTTTATTAGTTAAATCAAAAGTTATAATAACAACTTTATCTTTAATTTTTTTCTTACTTTTCAATGTTATCTTTTTATTCTTATCAAACTCTAAAATATACTTATCATCTTGTTTTACAGCATTAAGTTGTTTCAAATTAAAATAATCATTAATATCAACTTCTTTTATATTACTGTCGTTCAAATTATTAGCATCTGTACTTTTTTTGTCAACAACTGTATTATTTAAAAGAACTTCCATGTTATAAGGATAATTAATTTCATTAAATTGCTCTTTCGTAATTAAATTATCACTTACATACATAAATGGTAAAACATTTTCATTAACATAAATATTTTCATAATCATCTAATTTTTTATATCCAAGCATACTTTGTTTAGAAATTATATATTTATGATTCATAAATATTGACATAAAAATATTTGGTACAGTTGCTAAGTTTAAACTATTTCGGCTAGGCCTACTATTGTTCATAATTATATCATTAAAGTGCTTATAGTAATCATTATAAGTAGAAGAATAAACTGAAGTTGTTCTATAATTAGCATTATATATATGATTAAAATTAAGTGTTGCATTTAAATAATTACCAAAACGATAATAAGTATCATCATTATCTAATACTTTTCTAATATCTGTAGTAAGTTTAGTATTAATAACCTCATCACGCTTCTCTGGTGTCACATAGCCAGTTGCTATGTTATCTGTAACACCAACAAATGTAGCTACTAACATTATAAAAACAAACAACGTTTTTTTCGTTTTATCACGATAATAAGCATAAATTAAAAGTAAAAGTACTAATACCTCAACGTAAAAATATTTATTAACTTCTCTAAAATATAAAACGAAAACAACCATAACTAAAGCTAAAGTAAATTTCTTTAAATCTATCTTTCTTTCAATAATATCTTTTAGAAATAAACAAGAGCTAAAAATAAACAATGGTAAAAAAGGAATTAAAACCTTAGCCCTAACATATAAAAAACCATTTAAAATATATTGTAATATTGGAAACAATACTACAAGAAGTAATAGAAAATTCAATATTTTTGTACTTCTATCTTTTACAAAAAAAGAAGATACTAAAGCTAATATTACTAAACCTAAAGCTCCGACATTATAAGTACCATAAAGAAGAGCATCAAAAGATAAATTTGGCTTAAATAAAGAAAGAATATCTACCTTATTAACAATATCAGCACCACGTGAAGTCAAAATGGAAGCCAATGTTGGGAACAATAAAATACTAGCTAACATAATAGCAATTATAACAGCAATTAATAAGCGACCAGCATGATAAAAAAATATTTTTAAATTTACCGTTTCTAACTTATATATCTTATATATACCATAAAATGCTAATACTATTAAACCTCCAACACTATAATAATAACTAGTCATTATCATCAAAAAAACTGAAATCAAAAATAAAGTTGTTCTTTTTTTGTTAAAATATTTATCAATACCTATTAAACCTAAAACTAAAAATGGCATATAACTAACAAACATTAGATGCCTATGAAAATGAAGTAACATTGGACCTGAAAAAGAAAACATAAATGCCCCAGTTAACGCAATTGACCGATTATTAAAATTAGTATTTAAAAAATAATACATTAAAATACCACTAATTATAAGCAATATAATATTTGAAACTATAATATAATCAATCATATTAACCCAAGGAAGTAAATAACTAGGTAGTATCACTGGACTTAAAAAACCATAGTATGAGAAGTTATAAATATTCTGACCACCACCAATACTAGGTGCAAACTGTGGAAATAAATTACCTGTTTGATAAAATAATTTTCTAAAATAGTCAGGAAACATAATATGTTGATTAATCCAATCATTAGAATCCCCATAATATTTCCCAACAGTTAAAATAGTTATAACAACTAATATAGAAATAATTAAAAAAAGCAAACAAACTATATCCTTTTTATACTTACGTATTATATCAATCATAAACGTTTCCTCCTAGTCATAAATTATAGCACAATTATTTTTTCATAGTGGCTTTTTTTTGATATGTGACAGTTTTGTTATTTTTCTTAGTTAGTTCATAATAATATAATTGTATATCATCAGCTTTATTACGATAATTAATATACTGTTTAAAACGCAACTTTTCTAATTCATATATCTTAAGTTTTCTATCCATAGCATCATTAAAATATGTATTCTTATTAGCATAAGAAATACTTATATCTTTATTAATATCTAAAATATTCATATACTTATAGTAAAAAGAAACACTAATTACAACTATTAAAAAGAAAAATAACCCCACTACATAAAAATTAAAAAAATATAATAATATAACTACCATCAATATAAAAATTAGTAAAGTACAAATAATAAAATGGAATAACTGCTTATCAACAATATATTTTCCCTGTTTCAACTCCTCTATCTTATT
>CATKEA010000166.1 GCA_949746915.1 uncultured Bacilli bacterium | reverse complement strand
GTTGAATTGGATAGCCACCAACCGTTTGATAAATCCCTCTTGTTAATGGAATTGAAATAAAACAATTATCTAAATTAAGACCAAAATATATAATACTTTTAGAACAAATTGGAACAATTGTTAAAAATAGACTACTAAGTTGCGTCGATATGCTAGAAAAAAGTAAATGAAGGAAGTCGAAAAGGCACTAATAATATCATTTGAACTTAATGACGAATATTCACCAATTACAAAACATAATCTAAAAAAGAAAGGGTGATAAAAGTGGCCTATAAATGGGAAATAGAACATTCCAATTTAGATTCATTAAGTTACGAAGACCTTCAAGAAATAATTTGTAAAAAAATTGCAAACATAATAATACGAACAGAAAATCTAATTGCAAAATTTGAATAACTTAAAAATGCTATACTAAATAGAGTATTAAAAAAGCATTAAGTCATAATTTAAAGGGGAGATAAAAATTATGATATTAGATGTTTATAGGGAAGGTGTAAATAGAAGAAATGAAGTCTTAGAAAATATTAACGAAGCTGATTCTGTTGAAATACAAAGAATAAAAGAATTACTTAGTGTATTCGATTTAGATTATATATCGAATAATTTAAGAAGTATTTTATCAATAACGAAAGAAAATGATTTAAACTGCTTTGTAAATAAAACAAATAGACACAAAGTAGTGGATGGATATAAAAAGTTTAGAACAACCCTTTATATAAGATTGTCAGTTGAAGATGGAGATATAATAGAGGGAGATGTTAGTAAAAGCATTAGAAATCAATTATTATATTTATTATCTGAATGTAAAAAAAGAAATTGGGAAGTAGTAGCTATCTTTTGTGAAGAAGGAATATCAGGAGCCAGTGATACTAGACCAGAATGGTTAAAAGCTTTGAAATATTGTGAGTGTGGAAATACTGAAATATTCTTGTGTAAAAGTCAGTCGAGATTTTCAAGAAGTATGGAGATGATTGAAAAATATCTTCATAAAGAATTTGTCAAATGGAATATTAGATTTTTGGGATTAGTAGATAACACTGATACTAGTATCCAAGGAAATAAAAAAGCAAGACAAATAAATGGACTAGTTAATGAGTGGTATGTAGAAGACCAATCAATAAATACACGTAATATACTAAGAAACAAGAAGTCAAATGGATTATTTACTGGATCATTTGCACCATATGGATACATCAAAGACCCTAAAGATAAATACAGATTAATTATTGATGAACAAGCTGCCAAAGTAGTTAGGGACATATTTAATATGTATGCCAGTGGAATAGGCTTTCATTTGATTTGTCAAAAACTTAACAAAGATAAAATTCCAACACCAAGTCAATATAAAAGAATGCAAGGTTCCAATTATTATTGCTGCAATTCCAAACTCAATAAATTAATTACCTATAAAGTAGAAAAGGATGATACTTTAGAAAAAATAGCAACACTAACACATTCCGTAGTTAGGGATATTATGGACTACAACAATTTAAGTACTGAAATCATCAACGAAGGTCAAATAATAACAATACCAGTAAGACCAACATGGAATTATGATACAATTAGAAGAATACTAAAAGATGAGACTTATATTGGAACTCTTGTTCAGGGAAAAGTAGAAGGAAAAAGTTATAAAGATAAAAGTCAAATTAAAATTCCACAGGATAAGTGGATAAAAGTACCACATTGTCACCAAGCTATTATTGATAAAGAAACATGGGAAATAGTAAGTGCAAGATTTAAAGAATCAGGTCGAACGAGGCTGACAAAAACAGGAGAAGTTCATATGTTTAGTAAAAAAGTCTACTGTGAATCTTGTGGAAAGATTTTCCAAAGGAATATAAGCCACGTCAAAAATGGAAAGCAAATATACATGGAATGTAAGGAAAGAAAAAGAACAGGGGGATTTATTTGTAACAATAATAAATCAATAAGATATGATTACCTAGAAAATCTTGTATTAGAACAGATAAACAAACAAATAGAAAAATACTATGACATAACTAAAATTAAGAAATATTATTATTCAAAAAAAGTAGAAGAAAACGTGAATAATAATATAAAGATATTAATTAAAGAAAAAGAACAGTGTAATATTCAAATTACTAAAAAGCAGAGAGCCTTAACAATGTTATATGAAGACAGAGCTAATGGCATTATTGATACAACAGAATTTACACTTATCAAAAATCAATACGCTATAGATGTAGATGAGTATAATAAAAGAATTGTTCAAATTGATGAAGAAATAGAAAAACTAGAAAACTCAAAAAAAGTCCAAAAACAAAAAGAGTCAATATTTAAAAAATCAAAAAAAATAGATAAGCTAACGAAAGTTATCATAGATGAGTTCATACATAGAATATATATAGGTAATATAGACCTTGAAACCCAAAAAAGAAAAATCCATATAGTATGGAATATAAATTTAGATTAACTCTTGGTATAAGATGTTCCACCCCATGGTGGAAGAGATCCAGGTACAATGTATGGGAAACTTATGGAAAAGGATATTGTTTTAGAAATTTCTTTGGTATTACGAGATACACTTATGGAAAAAGGTGCAATAGTATATATGACTAGAGATCAAGACGAAGATTTATCTAGTAGATGGGACGAAAGAAAAAAAAGAGGAGATTTATATAGAAGGCTATTATTATATAAAAAAGTTCCAACAGAAGTATATTTATCAATACATATAAATAATGATGATAATCCCGCAAGTTATGGAGCAGAAGTTTTATATCATACAATAAATAAAGAAAATAAAAGATTAGCTGAAACACTAATGAAACATTTTGAAAATGATTTACGAACATCAAGAGTCCTAAAAGAAACAGATTTATATATGTATCGTAATACAACAGTACCAGGGGTTTTAATAGAATGTGGCTTTCTTTCTAATCGAAATGAGAGATATTTAATGCAAAGAGAATCATACCAAAAAAAACTAGCTAATTCTATTACAAATGCTGTAATAGAGTACTTTAGTCTTAGCTAGCCTCTATCTATATAAGTATTAGGGAAATAATGTTCTAATATTTGCTTATAATTATATCCTTGTCTTGCCATACCATTAGCACCATATTTACTAAGACCAAGACCATGTCCAAATCCACGAGTTGTAAATATTGTTTCTTCATCTCCAATATCAATGCTATAATCATTAGAAGGTAATCCTAACTTACTCCCTAAGATAAAACCATCAAATACTTTGTCATTAAACTTAATATATTTAACTCTACTACTTTCTGTTCTAGATAATATTTCAACATTTGTAGTATTATCAATCTTCGTATTAAGTAATTTTGATAAATAATCATTAGAAACACGTCGCTTATTTAAATAACTAGGACTAGACAAGTCCCATACACTAGGAACCGAAACTAAATAAGGGTAAGCAATTTTTAAAATATTTCTTGAGTTTTCTGTTTTACCATTGTTAGTTAAATGATAATAAGCATCAATAAGTTCTCCATCAAATTTTAAAACTTGACCTTTAGTAGAATTTATTGCTAATTGTATTTTTTCTTTATATAAGTCATAATTATTTCCCCATAAAAGTTTTAAATATTTATTATCTCTAAATATCTGAGTTTCATTATAATCGCGTATTGGCTTTTTGCTTTTTAATTGTTTTAGAGCATAAGTTCTAGCAATAACTGCCTGTGCTTTCATAGCTTCAATGTTAAATACTCCAGGCATTTCACCGCCAACAATACCAAATACATAATCTTCAAGTTTCATTCTTTCAATAATTCCACTACTACGATTTAAATCAATTAATTTAATACTAGGAAAATCATCAACATCAAGTATTTCAATATCTTCATCAACAGACTTGTTTAAATTATTTATAAAACTATAATCTTTCTTTTCCTTAATATCAGAAGTATTAATAGTAAGACTTGCAACAACAGAATTATTTACAACTAGAAAAACTTTTTGCCCGTCGAATTTTATACCATTATTATTTATGTAGTTAATAATCTTTTGATAGACATTATTTGAAACACTATTATTCTCTAAATCATTAGCAAATTCATAAGAATTATCTACATATAAATAAAGAACTTCCTGATTATTATCTAAAACTATTACATGTCTATAAAACATTTTCATCACCCTAGTAGTATTATGTTGTTCTTTTCATTTATTCATACAAAAAAGAGCTAAAATTCAAAATATTTTAACTCTCTTTCAGTTTTGCAATCTCTGCCAGTTTCATAAGAATTATTTTTTATTGCAAAATACAAATTAACTTTTTTATCATTATAAATATATTGATTAATCTTATTAATCATTTTGATAGTAGTATCTAATGCTTCAGTATATAACTCGATTAATGACTTATTACTTTTAATATTTTCATCAGTTGGATTACACCAAGTTTTATGCTCTAAATTTAAATAGTCATGATGCTTTAGAATTGGTTGATAATAAGACAAAATATCTAGTTTTAAATATTTTTTTGGTTTAAGAAAATCAACTACCTTATAAAACTTTACTTTTAGACCGTATGGGTCATATCTAAATACCTTATAAAAAAAACGCATATTATTAATCGAGTGTATATAAAATTTGCTCATATTATTTATTCCGAATACTTCCTTGTAAGTAAAATCAATAACCTCTTTTAATTCTTGATTAAAGTTAGAAGTATTAAAAAATTTGTAGCATTTATATTTAAAAGGTTTTATTTCTTCTTTGATTAATATTAAATAGTTATCAAAGTATGTTTCTAATCTTCCATGTAGATGATTATATTTATAAGTATTTTTATTGTTCCTATCAAATACACCTGTTTTATAAATCACAAAAGGATGCATTGTACTATCTAATACATAATGTGATATCATTCCATAAAGATAAGCCATCACTGAGCTATTATAACTATATCCATTATATTTAATATAATTTATTAATGTTTTAAAGAACTCATAAACATTGTATTGATGAAAATAATGTCCAAAATCACGTACTCTTTTACCTTTTCTTAAATTAGTGATGTTATAAAAAAATAAAGTATCCATACTTTGCGCTGTTGTTTTAAGAAAGTCTTTTTTATCAAAAAGTAATTCCTTTGTCGAAATATCCAGTTTATCATAGACATCCATAATAAAGTACGCATGTGTAATAGTGCTAGCCATAATATCAGTCCTTTACTATAAAAAGTATAACATATTTTTTCATGATTTTTTCATATAAATTACACAATAAGTATGATATAATTATAATCAGGTGAGAACATGGGAAATAAAGAATTTAAAAATTTAGATGAACAGATTTCCATTTTACGTTATAAGGGTTTAGTTATTAACGATGAAGAATATGCTAAAAAAGTTCTATTAAGAGAAAACTATTTCTTTATTAACGGCTACAGACATGTCTTTATGAAGTCAGCTAATAATAAAGTATTCATTGAAGGAACAACCTTTGAAGAAGTATATAGTCTATTTCTTTTTGATCGAGAATTTAGAAATATTATTTTTAAGAACCTTCTTATTATTGAAAACAATATGAAATCGATTATTTCTTATCAATTGTCCAAAAAATATGGATACAAAGAAAATGATTACTTAAAGACAAAAAACTTTTCAAGAGACCCTGCTAAAAGTCGTCAAGTAAATGATCTAATCAAAAAGATGAAAAGGCAAGTTAGAGTAAATGGTTGCCAGCATGCTGCTACAGTTCATTATATAACTAACTATGGATATATACCATTGTGGGTAATGGTAAAGGTTTTATCTTTTGGAATAGTTAGTGAATTGTTTTCTGTATTAAAAAGAGAAGATCAAGTGGCAATAGCTGATATCTATGATTTAGAAGTAGATGAGTTAATTATGTATTTACCAATACTAGCTAATTACAGAAACTTGTGTGCTCACGAAGATATTGTTTATGAAAATAAGACTCAAAGAAGTATTGACAATACAATTTATCATCAAATGTTAAAAATAGAAAAAATGGATGATGAGTACATCTATGGTAAAAATGATTTGTTTGCATTAATTATAATTATCAGACAACTACTTAGTAATCAAGAAGTATGTAATCTAACAGAAGAAATAAATCATGCACTAACAAATCTAGAATATAATTTAAAAACCATACCATTACTTAAGATACTAGATCGTATGGGATTTCCAGAAAATTGGAAAGATATTGAACATATAAAGAAAAGGATTGATGAATAATGAGAGAAAAGATTTTAACTATTTTAGTAATTGCTTTATCATTTATTGGTGGAGCAGTAGTTTATCGCTATGCTTTTGATGGTGGAAATGGTACTAATATTACAACAATTAATAAGACACCTGTTAGTAATGGTGTTATTCAATGTAAAAATGAAATGACAATAGATGAAACAGGAATATCTGCAGCAGTTGGTAAGATTTATGATGCAGCTGTTACTATTCAGAATTACAAGAACAATCGTATAGCTTCTTCTGGAAGTGGTTTCATTTATAAAAAAGAAGGAAAATATGCTTATGTAATGACTAATCATCATGTTGTAAGTGGAGCCGATAAAATAATTATTACATTATCTGATGATACGCAAATAGAAGGAGAAGTTTTAGGAAGTGATCAATATTTAGATTTAGCTTCTGTTAAGATTTCAAGTGAAAATGTTAAACAAGTTGCTACTATTGGATGTAGTGAAAATGTTAACCTAGGAGATACTGTATTTACTGTTGGAACTCCTATTGGATATGAATATCGTGGAACAATAACTAGAGGAACATTCTCCGGAAAAAATAGAATGGTTTCGGTAGATGTTAGCAATACTGAAGATTGGATTATGAAAGTTATCCAAGTTGATGCAGCTATAAATCCAGGAAATAGTGGTGGACCACTAGTAAATGTAAATGGAGAAGTAATTGGTATTAATTCTTTAAAATTAGTTAAAGATGAAATAGAAGGAATGGGATTTGCAATTCCTATTGAAGATGCAATGAAATACATTGATGTTCTAGAGAAGGGCAAAAAGATTGAAAGACCACTAATTGGTATAACAATGCTAAATGTCGATCAGACATTCCAGTTAATTCAACAAGGAATCCGTATAGATGCTGATATTGATGAAGGTGTTGTTGTAATATCAGTTAGTGATGATAGTGCTGCAGCTAAGGCTGGGCTTAAAAAAGGTGACATTATTCTTCAAATTGGTGGTGCCAAAGTAAAAACAGCAGCATATTTAAAATATGAGTTATATAAATATAATATTGGAGATACTGTTGAAATAACTTATATGAGAGATAATAAAGCTTATACAGCAAAACTTGAACTAACTAAAGCTAGTTAATAGTATTAAAAGGAATCTATGCATAGATTCTTTTTTCTTTAAACATTAATTTATTACAATTTATTGATATATCATGAATTATATTCTTTTCTACTAATATTTGTGTTAAAATAAATACAGGTGATGTAAGTGTGAAAAAGCTTTTTAAACTAGTAACTCATCGTGTTGTGCTAGGAGGACTATTAATTTTAATACAACTAATTTTTGTTGTTCAGCTAGTAACAGCTTTTGAAGAATACTTTTATCTAGCATATTCTATTTGCGGTATTCTTAGTTTTACTGTTGTTTTACATATTGTTAACAGAAATGATAACCCTGGCTACAAAATTGCTTGGATTATTCCTATATTATTATTTCCTATTTTTGGTGGTTTATTTTACTTATTATTTGGTGGAAATAAAATAAGTGAACGTAGCAAAAGGAAGATGAAAAAAATAGAGTACAAGCTTTTATCAAATTTAAAACAAGACGAAAAAATATTTGAAGAAATAAAAAAAGATAGTATAGAAGCTTATACACAGATGAACTATATTTATCAAAATTCGATATCACCAGTTTATAAAAACACATATACAAAATATTTTAAAATAGGAGAGGAATATTACGAAGCATTACTTGAAGAATTAAAGAAAGCTAAGCATTATATTTTTATGGAGTATTTTATTGTATCGGATGGTATAATGTGGCAGTCTATTTTAGATATTTTAAAAGAAAAGGTAGAAGAAGGTGTAGATGTTCGTTTTATTTATGATGATCTTGGTTGTTGGAATCTTTCGTATAATTATTATGAAGAACTTAATAAATATGGAATAAAGGCTGTACCTTTTAATAAATTTAAACCAGTTTTAACAACAAAAATGAATAATCGTGATCATCGAAAAATTACTGTTATTGATGGGCATACTGGTTTTACTGGTGGAATCAATTTAGCCGATGAATATATTAATAAATTACCAAGATTTGGTCACTGGAAGGATAATGGAATAATGCTAAAAGGTGATGCTGTTTGGTCACTTACAGTCATGTTTTTATCAATTTGGGATTTTTCTAAAGGAGAAAAGGAAAATTATGATAAATATCAACCAAGTATTCATAAAGAAGAAAAGTTAAAGACTAGTGGCTATGTTCAACCTTATGGTGATAGTCCTTTAGATAATGAAGCTGTTGGTGAAACTGTCTATATGAATTTAATAAATAGAGCTAATAATTATATTTATATCACAACTCCATATTTGATTTTGGATAATGAAATGGTTAATGCCTTATCAATAGCTGCTAAAAGCGGAGTAGATGTGAGAATTATTACTCCAGGAATACCAGATAAAAAAACAGTAAATGAAGTAACTAAAGCATATTATGATATATTAATTGAAAATGGTGTTAAGATATATGAATATGTAAAGGGTTTCATCCATGCTAAAACTTTTATTGTTGATGACAAATACGCAACAGTTGGAACAGTTAATCTAGATTATAGGAGTTTATACTTACACTTTGAATGTGGAGTTTTGCTATATAAAACGGATAGTATTAAAGATATAAAGGAAGATTATGAAAATACCTTAAAAATATCCAAAAAGATAAAATTTCATGAAAATAGAATTCGTGGATGGTTCAACCACGTAAGAAGAGGAGTTTTAAAAATACTAGCTCCATTAATGTAAAAAGAAAAAGAAAATCTATACGAACTATACGGATTTTCTTTTTTAATGTTTTTAATTATTTTATAATATCTAATTTCGTATATCTAAGCTTACCTTTTGGCTATAGTAATATTGGTATAATAATGATTGAGAATCTGCTTATAATTATGACCTTGATTTGCCATACCATTAGCACCATATTGGCTCATCCCAACACCATGTCCAAACCCTCTTGTAGTTATCGAAATACCATTATTAGAATAAGTTATATCAAAATCACTACTTCTAAGTCCAAGTAAGCTTCTAAATTGAACGCCTGAATAGACTTGTCCATTAACAGATACTTGATTAACACGACCACTTTGATTTCTTGACAGTATTTCAATTTTTAAAGAAGAAATATCTAATCCAAATAGTTTTAAAAGTTTTGTGTTGTCAAAATCTACAGTTTTTAAATAAGAATTAACAGAGGTATCACTAGGACTAGCAACACTAACTAAATATGGAGTACTATTTCCCCAAACATTAACAGCATCTTCTGTTTTACCATTACTAGTAGAATGATATACAGCATCTATAAGATTGCCATTATACAAACACACTTCTCTATCAGTAGCTATAACTGCACTTCGTATTTTTTGATAATACTTATCAAAATTACTACCCCAAATAGTTCTTAACTGATTATTATCTTTGTAAACTTGTGTCGAAGTAGTATCTGTAATAACCAAGTTATTTTGTATTCGTTTAAGTGCATATGTTCTAGCTAAAATGGCTTGAGCTTTAAGTGCTTCTATATTAAATGATGCTGGCATCTCTGAGGCAACTACACCAATTAGATAATCAGTCATTCCCAGTTTGACAATAGAGCCATTACTTCTTTTTACAGTTACCTGTATTTCATTGTTTTGAGTATTATCAGTTGTAGGTTTATCTACTGGTTTATTAGAGGAATTTGAATTTTGTGTACTACCATTACCAGAATTATTTTTATCAGCAACATTATTGTTGATAGTATTATTAGTATTATTTTCTTGAAAAGTACTATTTGTACTATTATTTGGTTTATTAGATGTATTACTACTACTATTATTAGAAGGAATATTTGGTTTTTCTGTTGAAGTATTAGTACTAGTGTTTATATTAGTACCTACTTCATCTTTAAGCACTTCATTCATGTCGGAATTAATATTGTTATTATTAGTATTACTATCATTATCAGTGTTTAAAATTTTGTTATTTAAAACATCCATAATATTGGGAATATATTTTACTTCATTATCATTAATATTATTTTTATAAGCTGTATTTGTAAGTAACAGTGTTATAAAAATACCACTACTTAGAACCAATATAACTTTATTGCCATTAAAATTTAAATGATGGTCAGAAATAAATTTCTTTATAGAGAAATCTTTGAAGTCCTGCAGCCATGGCAAAGAAAATTCAACAGGATCAATATACAAAAAAAGAATATTTTCT
>CATKEA010000165.1 GCA_949746915.1 uncultured Bacilli bacterium | reverse complement strand
TTACTTTTTTAAAAATCTATCACTAGCATTTAACTATTATTTCTTACATAATCAACTATCAAAATTTTCAATACATTAAACTAAAAAAGTGCTGATTTATATCAACACTTTTTATCACATTTTAGATTTTAAAAACTTATTCTGTAACATAACTTTTATACTAGATTTTTTTCTAATACTCTTTTCCTCTTCTTTTTCTTCATTAGCTTTAATTATATCAACTTTAAATTTTTCTCTTGAAACTTTATTCAAAATATTTCTAACTATTCTAATACTATCTTCTGAATAATACTTTTCATTATCCTCTGCTATTAATGATAACAAATCTTTATATGTTTCCAAAACATCATTAAACTCTTTTTTATCTAAAGTCTTAAGACCTGCCTCAAAATACATTTTATTTAATTTCACAACAGAACTTCTTGAGTCTGAAATATCCTTTTCTTCCACTGTAATAAAATCTTCTAATAAAAATTTAAGTTCATTAACTACAGAAATAGATTTAATAGTATCTCTATCTCTAGCTATATATCTAAGATTACTTTCTACAAAAGGAGCCAAACAAACTGCTTTATCTGAAAATTCAAATCTTTTACTAATCATGAATCTTTCATCAACAAAATCAGTAAACATTATCATCATTTGTGCAGTAACCATCTCTTGATAAAATTTTGCTTGTTCTAAATTAATTGGTGACTTTCTATTAAGCCAACTTTCAAGTTCTGCCAAGAAGAAACGTGTATGATCCTCAATATAGGCATCTTCTAACGTAACAGTTTGAATGTACTCTCTATTAAAACGAGCAATATTTATATCAGCGTCTTCCATGTTACTTTCTTCGTTTTTTATATCATTAAGTACAACAACTTTAACATTCTCCGAATTATATCTAAATAAATTATTAACATGATTAATAATACGTCTTGGAATTAACCAAGTATCAGCAACTGAAAGTTTTTCAAAATCTACTGCAACAGGTGTTATTTCCCCAAGTTCTTCTACATAATTCATAAACTCACTAAGCTCTGAAAGATTAAAACTACTATCAATTTCATTATAGACATCTATTTCTTTATCCAAAACATCATTAAGTAAATCAACTAAATTATTAATTTTCTCAGCATTTTGATCTGATAACAAGGTACCCCGAATCTTATATTTTGTTAGCTCAACATACAAATTATAAATCATTTGTGTTACTTCCAAAGCTTCTAAATAAGCCTCTTTATATGTCATTTTATCCATTCTTCGTACCCTTAATATAAGTCTTACCTCTTATATATCTTTCTTCATTTATGTAAATCCTATTTTCTAAATCTGCCTTTATTTTGTCACTGTTACTATATTTACCACTAGAACCACTGTTTACCATATAATTATCATCAACAATTGTAAACAATGTATCAATATCATTACTTGACAATAATGATTGAATTGTATCTAAATATATTCCTACTAAATCAAAAATAACATCATTATTAAATTTTGGCTTTCTAAATAACAACTCAACACCATAATCATAACAATCAAAAAGAGTATCTTTTCTTATTCCTTCAACTAAATTTCTTGAACAACCATGTAAAAGTCCCAAACTATCTAAATCTAAAGGCACAAGTTTAGCATATTGATTATAAAGCGATTCATTTACCCTCTCTAAATCTTTATTAACAAAAAACAAATTATATATAAATTTACATATATCCTTATACTCATCACTGTCACTATCTAAAGACTCAAGATGCGAACCAAGTAAAAATACATAACTACTCAAAATTTCACTTTGTACTTTTTTCTTTATAATAAAATTAATAACTGTATCATCAACTTCATCTTCATACGCAGTTTGTAATGTTCCACCATCATAAACACCATGTTCTCTTTTTAATACTTCCAACTCTTCTAAAGAAAACTCCTCTCCTACATATTCACGAATCAAATCAGTAAATCTTTCAGAAACGATATTTTTAATCTCTGCTTCAGCACAAAGTAAATCTATTTTCTTATAAACTCTAAGTAAAAGTAAATCATCACTTGAACCATTAAGTAATAATGAAAAATCAATTTCTTCCAAAGCCTCATTTGAAAGAAAACTATCAAAAATAATTAAATCTCGTAAATCCAAAAGTTCTTTTACAGAAGCATTATCATACAAATTATCTTCCTTTAATATAGTTTCAGTCTCCTCATCTCTAATAAACGAAATTACACTAGGCTTCTCTTGTTGTACAAATTTCGGATTAACCCTTTTATCACGATAATATCTTATTTTTTTACCAATTTCTATAAATTTATTTAATTTATCTACTGTACCTACCATATAAAAATTTTCCCCCTAAAATATTTTCTTAATTATCTTTAATATTTAAACAAATTGCTAACTCTTTTAACTGCTTATCATCAACAACATTAGGTGCTTCACTCATCAAGCAAGTTGCACTAGTTGTTTTTGGAAAGGCAACAACATCCCTAATATTATCAGTATCAACAAGTAGCATTACCAATCTTTCAAGTCCGATACCAACACCACAATGAGGTGGTGCTCCATATTTAAATGCTTCTAAGAAAAAACCAAATTTAGAAACAGCCTCTTCATGAGTCAATCCAATTGCCTCAAAAACTTTTTCTTGAAGTTCTTCCTCATGAATACGAACTGATCCACTAAGTAATTCATAGCCATTTAAAACTAAATCATAAGCTCTAGAATAACAATTTTCTTTGTCAGTTAGCAACTTATCAACATCAGATGCATTCGGTGATGTAAACGGATGATGTGCTGCCACATATCTATTTTCTTCTTCGCTATATTCAAACATTGGAAAATCAGTAACCCATAAAAAATTATATTTACTTTTATCAATAAGTTCTAACTCATGCCCAAGTTTCAAACGAAGAGCACCAAGTGCCTGATAAACAATACTCTTCTTATCAGCAATAATAAATACTAAATCATTATCACTAACATTCAATTTTTCTATCAAACTATTCTTTTCTACATCACTTAAAACTTTAACAATTGAACCACTGAACTCATTATCTTTATATTTCAAATAAGAAAGAGCTTTTGCACCATATATCTTAACAAAATCTGTTAATTTATCAATATCTTTTCTAGAAAATTTTTCTGCCATTCCTTTTACGACAATAGCATTAATAATTCCCTTATTTGAAATTATATCTTTAAATATTTGAAAATCTGTATTCAATAATATTTCAGTGATATCTTGTAACTCCATTTCAAAACGAGTATCAGGTTTATCACTACCAAAACGCGTCATACACTCGCTATACTTTAAACGTGGAAATCTATCTAAAGTAACATTCTTAATATCCTTAAAGATTTCTTGCATAAGACCTTCAACAATACTCCAAATATTTTCCTCATTTGCAAAACTCATCTCAATATCAATTTGCGTAAATTCAGGTTGTCGATCAGCTCTTAAATCTTCATCTCTAAAACAGCGAGCAATCTGAAAATACTTTTCCATTCCACCAATCATTAACAATTGTTTATAAAGTTGTGGAGACTGTGGTAAAGCATAAAAATGTCCCTTAGTAACACGACTTGGAACCAAATAATCTCTAGCACCTTCTGGTGTTGACTTACATAAAATTGGTGTTTCAACTTCAACAAAACCAAGTTTACTTAAATAATTTCTAGCTATTAAAGTTACCTTACTTCTTGTAATTAAATTTTGTTGTAAACTAGAGCGTCTTAAATCTAAATAACGATACTTTAATCTCGTATCCTCAAGTGCTGTTGTATCATCACTAATTTCAAAAGGTAAATCACAAGACTTATTAATAACTTCTAATTCTAAGACTTCTACTTCAATATCTCCAGTCATAAGTTTTGGATTTTTACTTTCTCTCTCAACTACTTTCCCCTTTGCCTTTAAAACATATTCACTCTTCAAACTACTGGCAGTTTGATAATATTCATTTTCTGGTCTAACAACTAATTGAATAACACCACTTCTATCACGTAAATCAATAAATACTAGACCACCTAAGTCACGTTTCTTAGAAACCCAACCCCATACTTCTATTATTTCTCCAACATTTTTTATATTAAAATCTGTATTATTTGTTACCTTCATATCAATCACCTCTCTTACTCTTCATTATGACAACTAAACTCGTGATGTTCACCATCACAATGACATTCACCACAATCACACTCATCATCTTCTAACAATGCTTCATCTAGATAATATAAAATATAATCTAAATCAATTGTTTCTTCTTCTTTAGTATGATTATTCTTTACTTTTAACATATTATTTTTCAAATCTTCATCATTCAAAATAACTAACATTTTAGCATTAAGTCTGTCAGCTTGCTTAAACTGACTTTTTAAATTTCTTCCAGTATACTCAGTATCACAAGAAAATCCATTCATTCTTAATTCTTGAACAAGTGTTGTTGCAAACTGTTTTTCTGTTTCTGAAACATACATTACAAATACATCTAATCCATCACTAACTGGAAGTTCAATACCTGACTTTTCAAGAGCTATCAAAACTCGATCAAGTCCTGTTGCAAAACCAATACCTGAAGTTTGAGGGCCACCTAACATTTCTACCAAACCATTATATCTTCCCCCGCCAGCAATAGCAAATTGAAGATCCTTATTATCAGTATCAACCTCTACTTCAAATACTGTATGACTATAATAATCAAGTCCACGAACAATCGTATAATCAATCTCATAATTAACATCTAATAATGAAAGAAATTTTTGAACATCCTCAAATCTTTTTTTACTATCTTCATTTAAATAATCATACATCCTAGGTGCATTTTTCATAATATCTAACTCATGATCAACTTTACAATCAAGAACACGAAGTGGATTTTTTTCTAAACGCATCTTACAATCATCACATAAAAAATTAATATGTGGTTTAAAATAATCTACCAAAGCACTACGATAATTATCTCTAGACTCTTTATCCCCTAAAGAATTTATTTTAACTTTTACATTAAGACCTAAAATCCGAAAAATATTATAAGCAAAAGAAATAATCTCTGCATCAACCATTACATCATCACTACCAAGAACTTCAACCCCAAATTGTGTAAGTTCTCTATTTCTACCAGCCTGAGGTCTTTCATAACGATACATCGTTCCATTATAATATAACTTTACTGGTTGATTACTATCTCCATACATTTTATTTTCAATATAACTTCTAACTACTCCAGCTGTTCCCTCTGGTCTTAAAGTCATTTTTCTATCGCCACGATCAACAAAATCATAAGTTTCCTTGCTAACTAAATCACTAGATTCTCCAACTGCTCTATGAAATACCTCACTACTTTCAAATAATGGTGTTCTAATATATTGATAATTATACTTTTCACATAAAGATGCTAGTAAATTATTAATATAAAGAAAACGTTGTGCTTCTTTTCCATATAAGTCATAACAACCCTTTGCCTTTGTTATCATATCTAAATCCCTCTTTCCTTTATAAACAAAAAAAGTGACACAAACTTTAAGGACGAACTTACGTCGTGGTGCCACCTTAATTCCATGAATAATAAATATCATGCTTATTTATCTTAACGCGATTTACACGCTTCTTTTTTAACAAAGTGTCTTCATTATTACATTAACAATATCTTTCACCAAACAATATTTCTCTATAGAAAACATAACAATTACTCTTCTTTAAAGAAGTTAAACTTATTTTACTACAAACCTAAAAATCAATCAATACTTCTTTCATTATTTATTAGATTTTTTGAAACTAATTCTTCATGTAAAGCCTCTTCTAATGTACCAGTATAAATCTCTTCTATTCTATCAACCCTACACTTTTCAGCTTTAATTATTGCTTCAATTTTATCAACAGCATTCATAACCTCATCATTAACAACAACATAATTATACTTAGTAACTTCATTTAATTCTCTATATGCACTAACAAATCTATCCATAATTTTTTGCTCATCTTCAAGTCCTCGTGCAATAATTCGTTTCTTTACTTCTTCCATAGAAGGTGCCAAAATAAATATTAAAATAGCATCACTAAATTTTTTCTTTATATTTTTAGCTCCTTCAATATCAATTTCTAACAAAACATCTATTCCACTATTTAGTTTCTCCTCAATATTAAGTCTAGGAGTACCATAATAATCCTTACCATGAACTATGGCATATTCAAGTAATTCATTATTGGCTATCTTCTTTTCAAATTCCTCTTTTGTAATAAAATAATACTCATTACCTTCAATATCTCCACCACGCATACTTCTACTTGTATAAGAAACACTACGCCAAATATTATCATTTCTTTTTAACAATTCTTTACTGACTGTCCCCTTACCAGCGCAAGTTGTACCACTAATAACAATCAAATTTCCTTTACCACTAGTCTTAACTGTATCCATATAAATCAATCCATTTCTAAATTTATTTAAGCTTTTCCATAATAGGTGGAACAATTTGTTTTTTTCGAGAAACACATCCATCTATATAACATCCTTGTTCTAAATTTTCTATTGCAAAAGCACTTTCTAACAACTCTTTACTTTTTTCTGTATATATAATATATGAACCATTACTAATAATATCTGTAACAGCAAGTACTACTAAAGCATAATCATTCATACTAGCCATATCTTCAATAATCTTAATATACTCTTCTTTTTCATTTAAAATATCTTGATAATTAAGAGTAAATACCTGACTAACAGCAAATTTTAATTCATTAACAGGAAAACTCTTTATATCAGTTCCGATAATTTCTTCTTTTGTTTTTCCATCTAATGATGTACCTGCTTTAAACATTTCAAGAGCATAATCATTATAATTAACATCTGCTATTTTAGAAAGCTCCATTACTGTCTTTTTATCTAATTCAGTAGTAGTAGGACTAGTCAACACTAATGTATCTGAAAGAATTCCAGATAGCATTAATCCTGCTATATCTTTAGGAACTTCTACTGCATTTTCTAAAAACATTTGATATACAATTGTGTTCGTACTTCCCACTGACATATTTCTAAAATTAATTGGATTATTAGTAGAAATATTTCCTATTTTATGATGATCTACTACTTCAACAATCTCTGCCTCATCAAGACCTACTGCACTTTGTTCTGATTCATTATGATCAACCAAAATAACTTTCTTTTTATTCATTTTAGTAATCCCAGTAATTCTAAGTAATCCCTTACATTTACCATCTTTATCTACTACTGGATAATTATTATGTTTAAGTCTCATACT
>CATKEA010000164.1 GCA_949746915.1 uncultured Bacilli bacterium | reverse complement strand
TATATAAGTTAAAATAGTGATACAAAAGCTTATTTTGATTATTTAAAAGATCATTGATTTTCAAGGATATAAGCTTATTTTGGTGATAATAAAGTTTTTTTGTGAAATACATATGACTTATAAAAAATATAATAGAACTAATAAAAAGGATAGCATGAAAAATGCTATCCTTGGTGTACGATTGTACGCCTTTTTTTATCTTGTGAATCTTGAACCAATAACAATAACTAATAAAATAAATAGAACTAAAATTATTGCATAATTAGAGTTTGAATTGTTATTATTTCCCCAGCTGCAGCATGGATTAAATTGAACGAATCCAGGATTGAATCCAGAGCATCCACATCCACAAGAAGAACCTCCGTTAAAATACATATATATACCTCCTTCTCTAATATAAAATATTCTTAATAGTAGAAAAGTGTTATTACAAATGTCTAAATAGTCAAGATATGTAAAGTTATTAGATAATGTAGAAACAGATTATAAATAATATGTTAGAATATATATATAACTATATACTCATAGAAAGGATGATAGATTTTGGGAAAAGTATTAAAAAATATTGATAAACCACTTTTAATAATTTCTATAATTCTTTTTATATTTGGGTTGATAATGATTTTATCTGCTTCTAATGTAACTGCGTATATGAGATATAGTGCTAGTCCATATATTTTTTTTAGAAAAGAATTAATATTTTTAATAGTGGCATTTATAATTGGTTTTTTTATTTTACAGTTTCCAACGAAAAGTTATTATTTCTTTTCTTCTCTTGCCTTAATTATAGATGTTGTTTTACTTTTTTCTGTTAGAATTATTGGTATTACTAAAGGTCATGCTAGAAGTTGGATACCTTTTTTAGGTTTTTCTTTACAACCTAGTGAGTTTGCTAAATTAATTATTATTGTGTTTTTAGCTAGTTATTATGATTATAATAAGAATAAGCTTGATAGATATGGGTATACGTTAGCACCAATTGCTATTAGTATTTGTATTGCCGGAATTATCTTTTTTCAGCCAGATTTAGGGACAACAATTATTTTTTCAATATTAGTATTTTTAATGTTTATAATAGTACCAATGAAAAAAGAAATTAAAGTAAAGACATTGTCTCTTGCTTTTGGATTAATTGTAGTTTTTGCTATTGGAATAACTTCTACTGGTTTTTCAATTTTGACGGAGGGACAAAAGAAGAGACTTTTAGAGTATGGAAATCCTTGTTCTAGTGAAAAATTTTATTCTTCTGGAAATCAGGTTTGTAATGCATATATAGCGATTAATAATGGTGGACTTAAAGGTGTTGGATTTGGTAAAAGTACTCAAAAATATTTATATTTACCTGAGGCACATACTGATTTTATTTTTGCTATAATTATGGAAGAAGTTGGGCTTTTTGGAGCAGGGGCTATTTTTGTTTTATATTTTCTTATTATTGGTCGTGTTTTAAAAATAGGAAAAGATAGTGTTACTGAACGTGGAACATTGATTTGTTATGGTGTTGCAATGCTTTTATTTATACATATTATTGTTAATCTAGGTGGTGTTTTTGGATTATTGCCTTTAACAGGTGTTCCATTACCTTTTCTTAGTTATGGTGGTAGTTTTTGTTTTACACTTGTTTTTTCAATGGCTATAGTTCAAAGAGTGAATGTGGAGAATCGACTTGCTATTGAAAATGCTTTGAAGGAAAAACGTGAGAAAAAGAAAAGAAAATAATTAAATTGTTGAATAATCTCTTTGAGGAGGTTATTTTTTATGGGAAAATATGAAGTTATTTCAAGTAATAGTAGAAAGTTGAAACGAGTAGTTATAGCGGTAGTTAGTTTTATTTTAATTATTGTTTCTAGTGGTATTGGAATTTATTATTTTTTATCTTTGGAAGAAGAAAGTAAGTTGATTAGTGAGAGTATTGTTAAGAAAAATACTAATAGTGTTGATAGTGATAAGAAAAATAAAATTGTTTCTATTTCAGATGTTGTTGAAGAGTCGGATATTGCGAAACCTGGAATAAAAAAGTTAGTAGTTGATATAAAAGGACAAATTAAGAATCCGGGTACATATGAGGTTAATCAAGGAACAAGGGTAATAGATGTAATTAAGATTGCTGGTGGACTTACAGCTTTTTCGGATACTTCTTTAATTAATTTAAGTAAAAAAGTCTTTGATGAAATGGTTATAATTGTTCATTCTAAAGATGATGTTATAAAAATAAATAGTAATAAAACGGAACCACCTGAAAAAATAGAGAATAATGCTAGTATTGATAATAGTGCTTCTTCAGTTAGTAAGGTTGTTAATATAAATACTGCTAGTTTGACTGAATTAACTACATTATCTGGAATAGGGGATAGTAAAGCACAAGATATTATTGATTATCGAAATAGTAATGGTGATTTTAAGACAATTGATGAGATTATGAATGTCACTGGTATTGGAGAAAGTCTTTTTGCTAAGATTAAGGAAAATATTACTGTGTGATTATGTGTTTTACTTTCTTTTATTAATTGTTCTTAGTTTTACTGTTTTTAGATTTACTATAAAGAAGCATAGTAAATATGATTTAAATACTAAAGTTATAGTGGGTAGAATAATTGATATTAAAGTTAGTAATAGTAGTTTTAAACTTTTGATTAAGGGTAAGGAAAAGATTATTTGTTATTATCGTTTTAATATTGCTGATGATATTAGTTTTAATCTTAATGATTTGGTTTTATTAGAGGGGAGTATTAGTGAGTTTGAGTCTAGTGGGGTACCTAATACATTTGATTATAAAAAGTATCTTAGTCGTAATAATATTTTTTGGAAGTTTGATGCTAGTAGTATTACTGTAATTAAGAAAAATAGAAATATATTTTATACTTTTAAGGGTTTTATAATTGATTTTATAAATAGTAGAAAAAGTAAAGCATATTTGAAGGCTTTTATTCTTGGTGATACTAAGGATATAACTGACAAAGTTATTTATTCTTATAGAAATATTGGTGTTAGTCATTTGTTTGCTATTTCAGGAATGCATATAACTATGATTACAACAGTTTTATTAAAGTTTTTAAAAGTGTTAAAAGTTAAGGAACTTCAAAGATATATAATCGTTTTTATGGTTCTTTTAGTTTATTTGTTCTTAACAGGTATTAAGGCATCAATTCTTCGAGCGGTACTTTT
>CATKEA010000163.1 GCA_949746915.1 uncultured Bacilli bacterium | reverse complement strand
TTTGACAAATTTAGACATGGGATATATCATTTTTTCCGTAGTATTTTTGTATTATTATTTCACTTTCGATGACTTTATTATAGAAATTTACTGTTATTTCGTATTCTTCAGTTGTTATATTTATTTCTTTTATTTCATTGTTTATAGTATATCCAGTACCTGCACTTGTTTCTTTTAGGTAATATTTACCAACTGGTAGCTTATTAAATTCTAGTTGGTTGTCAATTGTTGTTTTCTCTTCTAAAAGATGCATGCTTTCATCGTATAATTCAAATCTACTTTCTTTTAATGAAGCTTCACCTGAAGGTATTGTACTATTTGTGTCAGCGTCTAATTTATTTATAATTATTTTTCCTTCAACTACATTTACTTTTATTTTTGTGGTTAATGGTGCAATGTTTCCTGCACTAAGAAAATTTTGAGTATTTTCATGTCTATATATTAGTGCATCTTCTTTGAAACGATTTGTTTTTTGAGTAAATGTTAATTCTGTTTCTCCAAGTTCTTTTCCAGTTATTTGTAGGCTATTGTTTATTGCTTCTGATAAAATAGACTTTCCATCTTGTTTTATGTGAAAGTAATTTTGTATTTTATTTTTATCTAAAATTTCAATGATACCTCCAATTGGAATTGTTATTTCTGTTATACCATAGTCAGGTATTTTACTATTAAAGTCAACTAGATTTAAAATTTCTAATATTTGTTCATCATAAGTATTTATTTTATTACCATTTAGGGTGTCAGTAAAATAAAAATCAGCTTCAGGATCAATAATCTTCCATATTGCTACCTGTGTAATATAATACCATTTTATATTAGTATGGTTAAAGTATTCAAATCCATAATATGATGCAGTTGCTATTTTTCTTATAGTACTATCAGATATGTCATTTACATTTGTAATGTCATTATATACGCTGTTTTCTGAAATTGTTGACCATGGTTCTATACAGTATACATAGTTGTTGTCACTTTTTCTTCTTATTACAGAAGCTTGGTGATACTCTGTTTTATTATTTTTTACTTTTTTAATCCACATATTATTAATTTTTTCGGCTTCATATACCTGTTCTTGTTTTGCACTTACATTTTTTGGAAGATAAAATAATGCTAGTGCAATGGTTATTAATAAAATTTTTTTCATAAAATCTCCTTTCTTGCCAGTGGCAACATGTATTTTAATGATAAAAATTTTGATTGCAACTTAACAATATTTAGAAATTTTTATTTGAGTTTTTCCTTTTTTGCTAATTTAACAGTTACTTTTTGAATTTTAGTATTTGAATGTTGTTAGATTTGTAAAATGATAAGTTTTTTGAAAAATTTATGTTTTAGTACAATTATTTAAAAATATATTCTAATTTTTATGTATTTGTGATAGAATTAAGAAGAGAATAGTAAAGAGGTGTGAAATGAAAGATAGTCAACAGAAAAAAGATACTACAAGGAAAAAGACAACTACTAGAGCAAATTCATCTACTACTAGCAGTAAAAAGCAAGCTTCAGAAAAAGGAACAAGAAGCCGAAGAAAAATCGAACTTTATGATTTAGAAACTAACAATGCTGATTTAGAAAAAACGTTGAAGATTGATGTTGTTACTGAGAATATGATTCCTAAAAAGAAAGAAAGCAAGAAAATAGATAAAGATAGTATTTCTGATTTAAAAGAAGAAAAGTTAGATGTAAAAGAAGTTATTATAGAGAGAAAAACAGGTTTTAATATATTAGAAGTTATAATAATAATTATTATTGCTCTTTGTATGGGCGGATTTATTGGTGGAGGATTAGTTCATTATTATGATAAAAGCTCTAATGAAGGAGCAATAATTCCTAAAAAGTTCAATGAGTTAGTAGAAACATATGAAGAGATTCTTTCTAATTATTATGAAGATATTAGTTCTTCTGAATTAATAGATGCTGGAATAAAGGGAATGCTTGATCATTTAGATGATTCTCATTCTATTTATATCGATAAAGAGGAAAGTGAAAGTTTTAATCAGAGTCTTAACGGTCAGTTGATTGGTATAGGTGTAGAAATAAGAAAAGCTGAAGATGGAACTATTGTTGTTAATTATCCATTTGAGAATGGTCCTGCTTTTAAAGCTGGTATTAAATCAGGCGATATTATAATTGGTATTGACAATAGAGATATTTCAGATTTAACATTCGAAGAGGCTTCAGATTTAATAAAAGGTAAATCTGGTACTAGTGTTAAGCTTACAATTACTAGAGATGGTAAAGAAATGGATTTTTCAGTAGTTAGAACGATTGTTGAAATACCATCTGTTGTATCAGCTGCTTTTAATAGAAATGGGAAAAATGTTGGATATTTAGGTATTAGTATATTTGCAAAGAATACATATAGCCAAGTTAAAGAAAAGTTAAACCATTTGGAAAAAAATAAGATTGATTCTTTAATTATTGATGTTCGTGGTAATTCTGGTGGTCATTTAGATGTTGTTTTGGATATTGCTTCTTTATTTTTAGAAAAAAATAAGATTGTTTATAAACTTGATACTAAAGGAATTGTTGAGAATATTTATGCAACTTCTAAAGAAAGTCGTGATTATCCAATTGCAGTTTTAATTAATGGTACAAGTGCTAGTGCTTCCGAAATATTAGCAGGTGCTTTGCGTGATTCTTATAGTGGTAGTATTGATCTTGTTGGTGTAAGTTCATATGGTAAAGGTACTGTTCAAACTTCTCATAAATTAGATAGTGGAGCAATTATAAAATATACTCATCAAAAGTGGTTAACTCCAAATGGTGAATGGATTGATGGTAAGGGTATTAATCCAACATTACCAGTTGAACTTGACGAGGCGTATATGAAAAATCCAAGTGATGATTTAGATAATCAATTACAAAGGGCTATTGATTTGTTAAGTCAAAAGTAACATATAGAGATATGTTGCTTTTTTTTTGAAAAAATTGTCTATTTTAGCACTCCGTATTGACAAGTGCTAAAAAATGAGTATAATTTATAGCGTGAGGTGATAATTATGTATGGAAATAATTCTGAGCAAGAAGAAAATGTTTTAGAAAAGTATGGTCGTAATATCATCAGTGATGTCAAAAGTGGAAAAATAGATCCAGTTATTGGTAGAGATGAAGAAATTCGTAGTATTACAAGGATATTATCAAGAAAAACAAAAAATAATCCAGTTCTTATTGGTGAACCTGGTGTTGGAAAAACGGCTATTGTTGAAGGACTTGCTCTTCGTATTGTAAAGGGTGATGTTCCTAACAGTTTAAAAGATAAAACGATTTGGGAACTTGATATGGCTGCATTAGTTGCAGGTGCTAAGTATCGTGGAGAGTTTGAAGAGCGTTTAAAGAAAGTTTTAGATGAAATAAAAAGAAGCGAAGGTAATATAGTCATGTTTATAGATGAAATTCACATGATTGTAGGTAGTGGTAATACAGATGGTGCTATGGATACTTCTAATATATTAAAGCCATTACTTGCTCGTGGTGAAATTCATGTGATAGGAGCTACAACTCTTAATGAATATCGAAAATATATTGAAAAGGATGGTGCTTTAGAAAGACGTTTTCAAAAGATAAAAGTTGGAGAGCCGACTGTTGAAGATACAATAACAATACTTCGAGGCTTAAAGGAAAAATTTGAAATACATCATGGTGTTACTATTCAAGATAAAGCTTTGGTATCAGCAGCAACTTTATCAAATCGTTATATAACAGATCGTTTTTTGCCAGATAAAGCAATTGATTTAGTTGATGAGGCGTGTGCAACTATTAGAGTACAGATGGATTCGGTGCCTAATGAGTTGGATACGTTGACAAGAGAAATAATGCGTCTTGAGATTGAAAGAGAGGCTTTGAAAAAAGAAAAGGATGAATTATCTAAAAAACGCGTTGAATCAATAGATGAAACTTTGGTTAATTTAAAAGGTAAAGAACGTGAGTTAAATGATTCATGGAGTGAAGAAAAGTCTATTAATG
Source organism: uncultured Bacilli bacterium (assembly GCA_949746915.1). GTDB lineage: Bacteria > Bacillota_I > Bacilli_A > RF39 > UBA660 > CATKEA01. The sequence continues at coordinate 1,376 of CATKEA010000163.1, read as the reverse complement.
ATGAGATTAAGAATAAAAAAACAGAAATTGATAAAACAAAATTCTTATTAGATCAAGCTGAAAACAGTTATGATTTGGAAACAGCAGCTAGACTTAAACATGGGGAGATACCTCGACTTGAAAAAGAACTTACTTTATTAAAAGAAAGAGCTAAAAATCAAATACTTAGTGATGTTGTTACTAATGATGATATTGCAACTATTATTTCAAAGTGGACGAATATACCAGTAAGTAAGTTAATAAGTGGTGAAAAGGAAAAGTTGTTGTTGTTAGAAGAAAACTTGAAAAAACGTGTTATCGGTCAAGATGAGGCTATTAGTTTGGTTAGCAATGCTATTATTCGTAGCCGTAGTGGTATAAAAGATCCTAATAGACCAATTGGTTCCTTTATCTTTTTAGGACCAACTGGTGTTGGTAAAACAGAGATAGCTAAGAGTTTAGCATATGAATTATTTGATGATGAAAAACATATGATTAGGATTGATATGAGTGAATATATGGAAAAGTTTTCTGTTTCTAGATTAATTGGTTCTCCTCCTGGATATGTTGGATATGAGGAAGGTGGTCAATTAACTGAAGCAGTAAGACGTAACCCATATAGTATTGTATTATTTGATGAAATTGAAAAAGCTCATCCAGAAGTTTTAAATCTATTACTTCAAATTTTGGATGATGGGCGTGTTACAGACTCAAATGGAAGATTAGTTGATTTTAAAAATACAATTATTATTATGACTTCTAATGTAGGAAGTGAACATATTTTAGATGGTAATACTAGTATGGTAACTTCAGAATTAAAAAATTATTTTAGACCAGAGTTTATTAACAGAATAGATGAGGTTATTGTATTTAATCCATTATCAAAAGAGGCAATATCAAAGATATTAGATAAACAAATTCATGAGATTGAACAAAGATTATTAGAGTTAAATGTTACTATTGAAGTAGATAGTTTGGCACGTAATTATTTTATAGAAAATGGCTATGATATTACTTATGGTGCAAGACCATTAAAAAGATTAGTTAGTCGTACTATCGAAGTAGAATTAGCTAAAAAAATAATAAATGATGAAATAAAATATGGTAATCATTTAGTTATTTCTTATAATAAGAATGAGGATAAATTGGTTGTTTTAATTAAGGAATAAAGTATATACCTATCTCTTTTATATTAAGTTAGAGATAGGTTTTATTTATTGCTTTTTTTTTTGATAAAATGTATAATTTTATTATACAAGTAAGGGGATTATGTGTATGAATAAATTATGGCAGAATTTAGATTTTTTTATAGTTAGAATATTTTTAGTTAGCATATTATTAATTGCTAGTGCTAGTAATATTTTATTTAATTATAATAGTGAACTATTATTAATTAT
>CATKEA010000162.1 GCA_949746915.1 uncultured Bacilli bacterium | reverse complement strand
TTTATTTTTTAATTTTAATATAATAAAAGATTTGTTTAAGACAAAGAAAAAAGATAATATTTTACTTACTATTATCTTTTTAACAATTATTTTTGTCAGTTATTTTTATCGTTTTGATTTTAATGTATACATGCTATCATCTTATGTTCTTGGGATTGTAATTCCAATCATTATTTATATTCGAATGATTTTATTTAAACGATAATTATTGTTCACAAATGTATCCTGATTCTTCTAATCTATTTTTGACTTCATCAATAATTTCATTTAGCTTAATATCTGATGATAATATTTCGGTTCCTGCTGGTGTTTCTACTTCTATATCTTGAAAAGTATTTAAGTCAAAAATTTCATTAGTTGTAAACTGGGTTTCATTATCTTCTGTACATGTTTTCGTATATCCAGAAATACCAATATAGCTACTAGCAGTACTATCACATAAAGTTTTTTTAGCATCTCTAGCATCTTTGTTAGTAGTACCAGATACAATATAATTTTCAGTATATGAGTTAATAATTGTATGAACTTTATTGTCAGAGTATTGAATATTTCTTGAAATTTGATTTGTATATCCTGTTGTATCAGACTCTTTCTTGGTACAAGTTAAAGCTCCGGCTGTTTCAAGGGGCTTTTCTGTTATAGGTGGATTATCTGGTGATGGAGATGGATTTATTGGTGGATTATTGGGCTCAACTGTTTCTTCTTTTGGAACTAATATACGTAAAACAGGTGGTAAGACAGCTATTAATGTTAAAACAATAATACCTGAAATACATATTATCCACTGACCAACTGTTATTTTTAAATTACTCATTATATCCCTCTATTCTTATTCTTAATATAATAGTATTTTATCATAGAAAGAAAAAATATTAAAGATAAAAACAGAAAATAAATTTCAAACTTAATGGATTTTGATTAGTTATTATCCAAAGTAAAAGGTACGTTTTATTCGTACCTTTAGTCTTGTAAATATAGTTTGCTTCCTTTTTTTAATTTGATTAAATATTTGCCATCTTTTAAACAAGTATAAATTAATCTTAGTTCTTTTACATCTTCTTCTGGTTCTTCCTGCTCTTCTTCTAATTTGGGATATACCTTTGTCCATGAAGAATTACTGGCAATATAATAATTATCAATTTTATACCAAGTATAATTTTCATTAGTTACTGTTTCTTGATAGTTATAAATACCTTTTTGGATATAGCCAAGTGTCCTAGAAGTAGTACTAGCTTCTACTCTAAGTCTTAAGTTATCAACTAGAACTTCTATTTGATTTTTACTTTGATCTCTTCCTACAGGATTTACTACTATTTTAGCAGTATCTGGTAGATTAATCCATGTGATGTATCCTCCCCATAGTTCTTTGGTGAAGCTTCTGTCAATAAAAAAAACATCTTCTGGTTTTTTAGTATCGCCAGTTATGACCCATTTTCCTAAAGAGTTTTTTGTCCAATTGTTACTAGTTCCTCTACCTGCTGTTATATGAATATGGTTAGCACTGGCTCCATCTGTCCCTTCATAACAAATTATATCACCACGTTTGAAGGTATCTCCTACTTTTTTATTTTTTAAATCATTATCATTAAAATGGGTTAAAGTCATAAAGGCATAGTCCTTGAATGTTGGTGTAACTACTTTAGTTGTTGATGTAAGCCATACAGTATTAGTATCAGAGTTTCCTATTCCTTTGATAGCTGTTATTCGCATCTCATCACAAGGACAATAAATAGGATCTCTTCCTGTATCTTTACCAGCCTCATCAATTGGATAATCTTTTGGACTACCAGTTGTATGCTCTCTATGGGAAGTACTTCCTAAGTAGTTTTGGGTTATTCTCATATTTTTTAGGGGATAAATCATATAATTATCGTTCATCATATGTTATCTCTTCAATGTCATTTAGATCATTTGTGGAATCATCTTTTTTAGTTGTTGTTTCTTGTGATGATTTTAAATCTCTAAATGAAGTTAATTTCCCTTCTAATGATTTATAGATTGTATCAGCTCCAATATAACTGAATAAACCAACCCAAAAACTGTATTTTATCTCAACATCAGTAAATGTAATAGTAAAGATTATTCCTAAAATCATATTAATAATAAAGCTATAGAAACAAACATGTTTACTGCATTTTAAATAGGTTTTTGTTTTTTGAATGAATGCAACTGATATTGTTGAGGATGCTGTTGCTACTAACAACAGATTTTCTAATAGTCGCCATTTTATCATTTATTTCACCCCTACTACATTATATTCACTATGAAAAAATGTAGTGTGGGACAGTTATTAAAATTTTAGATTATTTTCAACAGCTAAAATAAATCTTTTAGGATTACTCATTATTTTAGAATATAACTCTGTATGTTTTCTCAATTCTAATAAAAGTTCTGCTTCAGTTGGAACCATACTGAATGAATAAGTTCTTCCATCATTTGTTTTGATTTGATAGTTAGTTCCAAGAAAATAATTGACATCTACTTATAATACATAAGCAATTTCTGTAAGTCTTTCATAAGTTGGTTTCTTTTTACCACTTTCATAACAACTAATACTTGCTTTAGATATACCAAGTTTATTGGCTAAAGCTTCTTGCGTCAAACCTTTTTCTTTTCTTAAGTCGCTTAATCTCTTTCCTAAAACCAACATAAAATCACGCTCCGATATCTTTTAGTTAACTAGATTATAGTTTAAGTTAAATAGATAATCTGCAAAGTTAACCAAAGATAAACTTTTTTGTATTTTCTTTCACTTGATTTTATATAAATATATGTTAAAATTATATGTAGTGATTATGCCGATTTAGTTTAGTGGTAAAACAGATGCATGGTAAGCATCAGAGGACTGTTCAATTCAGTCATTCGGCACCAGATTTGATTGATACTCGAACTTTTATGATTCGAGTTTTAATTTGTCTAAAATTATGGTAAAATATTTATAGAGATTTAATTGGGGTATGTCAA
>CATKEA010000161.1 GCA_949746915.1 uncultured Bacilli bacterium | reverse complement strand
TGATAGATTATTATATAATATCGTAAAAAAACAAGCAGTTCTTGATAATATTGCTAGTGAGTTTGTAGAAGCAAGTACAGGAATAGATTTTGGTGTAGCCTCATCAGATACCAATGGAAAAGGTGCTTATACAATAGCAAGTACTAAAGATGATGAATATCCTGTTCATTATTTTAGAGGAGATGTAACTAATAATAATGTTAAGTTCGCTCGCTTTTGTTGGAAGATAGTAAGAACAACCGAAACAGGAGGAGTAAAACTTGTTTACAATGGACTTCCAAATGCAGAAGGAGGATGCACAAATACAGTAGAAGAAGCAACTCAAATTGGTAAAAGTGTGTTTAATGAGAATTATAATTCTGCAGATTATAGTGGATATATGTATCCAGAAACGAATGAGAATAATTCAGCTGTAAAGGTAGCGATAGATACATGGTATCAAGATAATATGACAACGTATACAAGTTATTTAGAAGATACAGTGTGGTGTAATGATCGAAGTGTTTATAAAACTGAAAATTTAGATGTATATTATGGAGCATATGGAAGAAATGTAGATGCTAATAGTCCAAGTCTTGTTTGCCCAAATGCTAATGATAAGTTTACCGTAAGTAGTGAGGTAGGAAATGGAAAGTTAACCTATCCAGTAGCTTTATTAACAGCTGATGAAGCAACATTAGCTGGACATGGTTTTAGAGGATATAGTACAAATAGTTATTTGTATACTAATCAGGCATGGTGGGTTTTATCGCCTGTTAATTTTTATAATAATGTTGAATATGGATTAGTTGTATTTTATACTGGAAGTTTGAATTCTGAAGATATTTCAAGTTCAAATGGTATTCGTCCGTCAGTGTCACTTGTTCCTGGAACAATGGTAAATGGTGGAAATGGAACAGCTAATAGTCCATATGAAATTTCTGTGCAATGATTAATAATTAATTGATTATAGTAAAGCTATTATTGATTTAGTTTTCTAGCTTCTTATTAAAAAATATAGATTTTTATAGGAAAGTTATAGTATAATAATAATGCTGGAGATGATAAAATGGAAAAATATATAATAATTGCGGTTATTCTTATAATAATTGCTCTTGCTATTTTAAAATCTACTAAGGAAGATGCTCATATAGAGATGAATAAATTAGTAGAATATTTGGGTGGTAAAGGAAATATAATTTCAACTGAAGTTAATATGTCCAGATTTAAGGTTACTTTAAATAATATGGAATTGGTAAATAAAGATGCGATTCAAAAACTGGGTGCTAAAGGTATTGTTGAAATAGATAATACTTTAAAGATAATTCTTGGTTCAGAAAGTAAGCAATTAAAAAAATATATTGATGATTTAAGATAAAATGGCGACAAAAATCGTCATTTTTTATTTTATTTTCTAAAATTCGACAAATTTCGACAAAATATAATAGTACAATTGAGGTATGAAAGAAGGGGTTATAATGTTAGATATTGAAGAGGAAAGAATAGTGCATGATACATTATTTAAAATAGCACATGAGGTTAAAAATCCACTTGCTGTTGCACTTGGCTATTTACAAATGTTAAATAGTAATATTGATAGTGCACCTAGATATGTACCAAGGATAAATGATGAGGTAAAAAGATCAGTTGGTATTTTGGATGATTTTCTTAGTTGTACAAAAATAAATATAGAAAAAGATACAATAGATTTATATTTTTTAATAGAGGAAACTGTTGATAGTTTAAAAGATCAGTTTAGAAGTGATAAAGTCGTTATAGATTGCTTAATAGAAGATAGAGAACTTTATATTGATGCTGATTATGACAAGTTAAGACAAGTTTTAGTTAATGTTTTAAAAAATGCTTATGAAGCCAATAGTACGATAATAAAAGTATTTACAGAGATTGTTGATGGTAATGTTATTATTTATATTATTGATAATGGTGATGGTATAAAAGTAGAAAATATAGATAAAGTTGGTGAAATGTTTTTTACTACTAAGATTAGTGGAACAGGTATTGGTGTTAATTTCTCGAAAGAGATTGTTAGAATGCATGGAGGTAATTTTTCAATAGCTAATAATAGAAGAGGTGGTGTTGTAGTTACTATTAGTTTACCATTATAATACAAAATAAAAACAGTGATGAGTAAAATCACTGTTTTTATATTCCTCTATATAAATCTTTTCCCTTATATGGATTATTTTTATCAATATGATCAAAGAATAATATACCATTTAAATGATCTATTTCATGTTGAAAGGCAATAGCAACTTCTTCTCTTGCACGAATTTTTATTTTGTTACCATTTATATCATATCCTTCAACTGTTACTCTGGCATATCTTGGAATAATTCCTTCACAATCACGATTGACACTTAAACATCCTTCGCCTTCAGTAACATAGATTTTTTCTTCAGAGTTGCTAACAATTTTAGGATTTATAACAATATATTTATCAAAACCATCTTCTGTTTCATTAACGATAACAATATATCTTTTTAGTACACCAATTTGAACAGCAGCCATTCCCATACCTGCACGTAAATCATATTTTTCAGCTAATTCTTCAATTTGACTATTTTCTAAATATTCTTCCATCATTTTAATATTATCTTTATCTTCTTTAGATAATGGAAAAATAACATCTTTACTAATCATACGTAAACGCTTGTCTTTTTCATCTAAGATATCTTTAGTTTTTAGCATATAATCACCACACGGACACATTTTAGCACTTTTTATAATTAATGTCAAATATATGTTTTTATTTTCTGTATATTAAAACGGCATCTTTAGAGTTGGAATTTGAATTATTCCAACTATCATATTATTAATTGTAATTACTTTTAAGTTAATTAAATTAAATATATGGTCACCACTAGGACATACAGTTAAAACGGAGTTTACTTCTTTCCAGTCTATTCTTTAATGATTTCTGTTGTTCCATACCAAACTTTATGGTAGCTAGATATATTGTTATTTTCAAATAAAAATTCCTTAGTAGTATTAAGTTCTAGTTCAATATTTTCCATACTATAATCCTCCAAGTAGATACTTATAGATATTGTTAATGATTGTGTCAATAATTTACTTGATTATAAGATTTTTTAAATGATTTTGTTTTTTTTATTTATTAAGAAATTATTATAGATTTCTTTTTTAAGTTAGGGTATAATTAATAAAGAATAGAGGGTGTAATTATGCTAGGAAAAATAATTTCAATAAATGGTAATGATATTGAAATAAAACTTGATATTGATATAACTAGTCAAGCTAATTTGATTGGACTTCATGCTGTTTTTGAAGATGATAAGTCAAAGATTGTTGGAGAAATAATAGATGTTAGTAAAGATACAATGAAGATTGGAATTTTAGGGGAGTTTATTAGTAATGTATTTTTGCCTGGATTTAATAAAAAGCCATCTTTTAAAGCAACTGTTAGAATGATTAATATGGAGGAACTTGCATCAATGTTTGGTCCTCAACAAATAAAAGATAATACACAGATATATTTAGGACTTTCTACAGTTTATAATAATTATCGTGTTAATGTTGATGTTAATCAGTTTTTTAGTAATCATTTTGCTATTTTAGGTAATACAGGTAGTGGTAAAAGTTTTACTGTTTCTAGAATGTTACAGAATGTTTTTGTAGGAAGTAGTTATGTTCCACTTAATGCTAATATTTTTTTGTTTGATGCTTATGGGGAATATGATCATGCGCTTGGGGAATTAGAAAAGAAGAACCCATTAGTTAGATATAAAAATTATACTACTAATTTAATTTATCCTGACAGGGAGGTATTGTGTATTCCACTTTGGCTTTTAGATACAGATGATATAGCACATTTACTTGGGGTTGATGCAGCTAATCAATTACCAATTATTACTAAAGCACTTAAACTTGTAACGTTACTTAAAAGTGATAATCCTGAAGTTATTTCTCATAAAAATGATATTATAGCTCGTGCTATAATGGATATTTTAATGAGTGGAAATGATGCTAGTAAAATACGTGATCAAATAGTTGCTGTTCTTACTAATTTTAATACAACGGACTTAAATCTTGAAAGTAAAATTGTTCAACCTGGATATATTAGAACTTTGAAACAATGTTTGTTTGTTGATAAAGGTGGTAAGATTCAAGAAATTGAACTTGTTGTTTCATTTGTTAGTCAATTCATGATAGAAGGACTTGAATTAAAAGATCCAGATGGAAGTATTCCATATACACTTGCAGATTTAGAAAAAGCACTTGATTTTGCACTTATTAGTGAGGGTGTTCTTAAGAGTGATAAAGTATTCGATTATGCTAATATTTTAAGTGTTAGATTACATGCTTTGGCTAATAGTGATGCAGCTTCTTATTTTAATTATCCAGAGATGATTACGAGAGAAATGTTTATTAGAAAATTGCTTACTTCGCTTGATGGAAAGAAATGTCAGATAGTTAATTTTAATATTAATTATGTTGATGATCGTATGGCTAAAGCTATTACAAAGATTCTTTCTAAGATGTTATTTGAGTTTTCTTTATCATTAAAGCAACGTGCATCTATTCCTTTTCATATTATTATTGAAGAGGCTCATAGATATGTTCAAAATGATAAAGATACAGAAATATTAGGTTATAATATATTTGATCGAATTACAAAAGAGGGAAGAAAGTATGGTGTATTACTTGGTCTTATTACTCAAAGACCTAGTGAGCTATCTGAAACAACTATTTCACAGTGTAGTAATTTTATAATTTTACGTACTTTGCATCCGAGAGATTTAGAGTTTATTCGTAATATGGTTCCTAATATGAGTTCTAAAATAATGGAACAGTTAAAAACGTTAATGCCTGGTAATTGTATTGTGTTTGGTACTGCGTTTAAAGTTCCAATCGCATTAAGATTAGAAAAACCAGATCCAGAACCACTTTCGAATAATGCTAATATAGTTAATTTGTGGTATTAATATTGATTTAGTTAATTTTAGAAGGTCAAATTTTAATTAATTTGATTTTCTTTTCTATTTAGAAAAATAATCTTTTACAAAGAAAAGAAATTATGTTACAATTTATGTATAATTAGAGTTAGTATAGAATGAATGTGAGGGATAATTATGGCATTTGGAAAGTTAAAAGGTTTTCTTGGTGTAGAAAATGATGACAGAGATGAAAATGTTGGTGATGATGAATACTATAATAGTGAGGAAGAAGTAGCAGAAGAAAGGCCAAATGGTAATAAAATGATTCTGTTAGAGCCACGAGCTTATTCTGAAAGTCAACAAATAGCAGATTATTTGAAAAAGAGAAATACAGTGGTTGTTAATTTGAAAAGAGTAACACCAGAGCAAGCTAAACGTATTGTTGACTTTCTAAGTGGAACATTATATGCAATAAGTGGTGATATGCAAAAATTAGGTGGGGGAATCTTTTTATGTACACCTAATAATGTTAATGTAGAAGGAAAAATTACTGATGATGCTGCTTTGAAAGGGTCAAAAAGTAGCAGAAAAGACAGTGATGATGAGGGGTTTAATTGGTAGTATAGTTTTAATTTCTTTGTTTTAGAGGTGGATTTATGGAGAAGTTTAGTAAGGAGTTTCAAGGATACAGCAAAAAAGAAGTCGATGACTTTATAGAAGATACAATTAAAAGAGTTGAATTGGTACTTGAAAAAATGAAGAAGCAAGAAGTTGAAATAGGTCTACTAAAAAAAGAATTAGAACATTACAAGGAAATAGAAACGTCACTAAATAAAGTATTAGAAAATGTTGAATCGACAAGTAATAACATGAAAAGAATGGCTCAGTATGAGTCTAATCTTATTCTTCAAGAAGCTAAAGGAAATGCTAATAGAATAGTTAATGAAGCGTTGATGAGAGCAGAAAAAATAGAAAATGAGAAGAATAGGGCTGAAAAGAATTTAAAAGTATTTAAGAATAGATTAAGAACAATTGTTGAACAACAACTTGATGTTGTAGAAGAAATTGAACAATTGGAGATTGAGTAGTATTAGATTATTGACTTATGTTGATAATCTTTTTTCATGATTTTAAAAACTAAGCTTGAAAAGTATTTAAAAATATGATATATTTAAAAACATGAAATCAAGTGCGAAAGACGGAATTCTAAGCCTGTTTTTTAGAGAGTTTTCTAGTAGGTGAAAAGAAAATAAATAAGTTAGAATTTAGATCACTTTCAAGTTTTGAGTTTTATGGATAAGATAAAAACGGTAACGCGTTATAGTGTTGAGGTAGATTATATCTACAAATTAAGGTGGTACCACGTATCCATTCGTCCTTATGATGAATGGATTTTTTTGTTTTTTAGAAAGGAATGATTGTATGGCAATTCAAATAATTTTATTAGTAGTGGGGTTTGTGTTATTGATTAAAGGTGCTGATGTTTTTATCGATGGTGCTAGTAATTTAGCAAGAAATTTTAAGATGTCTAAGATGTTTGTTGGACTTACAATTGTAGCATTTGGAACGAGTGCTCCAGAGTTTGCTGTTAGTATTAAGTCGATTTTATCAGGAAGTGGTGAAATTGTTTTAGGAAATGTTATAGGTAGTAATATTTTAAATATTTTACTTATTTTGGGATGTAGTAGTTTGGTACATTTTTTAAGAGTAAAAGATACAACTGTAAAAAAAGAGATACCATTAGTACTTCTTATGACTATTTTATTAGCTGTTTTAATAAATGATGGTATGTTTGAAAGTAATATTGTTAATCAGTTAACAAGAAATGATGGTATAGTAATTTTATTATTTTTCAGTGTTTTTATTTATTATCTTTTTTCAATGATGAGAAATAAAACAGAAGATGATACTGATGATGAAATTTGGAGCATATCTAAATCAGCTTGTTTTACAATACTTGGTATAATAGCTATTGTATTTGGAAGTAATTTGGTTGTAGATAGTGCTAGTAATATTGCTAAGAGTCTTGGTGTTAGCGAAAGAATAATAGGACTTACTATTATTGCTCTTGGTACTAGTTTACCAGAACTTGTTACTAGTGTTACAGCTACTAAGAAGGGTGAATATGATATTGCTATTGGTAATATTGTAGGTAGTAATTTGTTTAATATAGGAATTGTTTTAGGACTTCCAATAATGTTATTTGGTTCAGTAAATATAGGAACATTTAATAATTTAGATTTAATATTTATGGTATTATCAGCTTTGGCTTTATTTATATTTGCTAGAAATGATTATAAAATAACTAAAAGAGAAGGAATAATATTTTTACTTATGTTTGTTTTGTATTATTCAATGGTACTGATATAGGAGGAGATTTTTATGTTTAAAGAGTTATCAAAGGAAAAAGTTTCAGTTGTTGAAGATAAGATAAATGAAAATTGGAAAAAACAAGGATTACTAGAAAAATGTATAAATAAAGGAAATGATTATTTTGTTTTTTATGATGGTCCAGCAACTGCTAATGGGATGCCAGGGTTACATCATATGATGGCAAAGTTTCTAAAAGATGTTTTTTGTAAGTATGAAACAATGAAGGGAAAGAAAGTATTAAGAAAAGTAGGTTGGGATACTCATGGGTTGCCAGTTGAGTTACAAGTTGAAAAGAAGCTTGGCTTTTCTGGTAAAAAAGATATTGAGAAGTATGGAATAGAAAAGTTTAATAAAGAGTGTAAAGAGAGTGTATGGACTAATGAAAAGGCTTTTTCACTTCTTACTACTAAAATGGGACAATTTATTGATTTAGAACATCCTTATGTTACATATGATAATAATTATATTGAAACGGAATGGTGGATCTTAAAGAAGTTTTTTGATGAAGGATTGTTTTATGAAGGGCATAAGATTCTTCCTTATTGTCCACGTTGTGGGACTGGTCTTGCTAGTCATGAAGTTGCTCAAGGATATAAGGAAGACACTGTAAATACAGTTATCGTTCCAATGAAAAAGAAGGATGAAGATTGTTATTTTCTTGTTTGGACAACAACTCCTTGGACTTTAATTTCTAATGTGGCACTTTGTGTTAATCCAGATGTTGTTTATGTAAAAGTAGAAAGTCAAGGATATAAGTTTATTGTAGCTCGTAATCTAGCTAATAAAGTATTGGGTGATGATTATACGGTTCTTGAAGAGTATAAGGGTACAGACTTAGAATATATGGAGTATGAACAACTAATTCCAGAGCTTAATGTTTCTGGTAAGGCTTTCTTTGTTACTAATGATACTTATGTTACAACAGAAGATGGTACAGGTATTGTTCATATTGCACCAGCATTCGGACAGGATGATTATAATGTTGGAAAAAGATATAATTTACCAGTTATTAATCCAGTTGGTGAAGATGGAAAATATTTAGAAGGACCTTGGAAAGATACACTTGTTTTTGATGCTGATATTGATATTATTAAATATTTAAAGGCTAATGATAAGTTATTTAAAAAGGAAAAAATGACTCATAATTATCCACATTGTTGGAGATGTGATACACCACTTATTTATTATTCTAAACCATCATTTTATTTAGAAGTTACTAAGTTTAAAGATAAGATTATTGAAAATAATAAAACTGTTAATTGGTATCCTTCTTTTGTTGGTGAAAAACGTTTTGGGAATTGGTTAGAAAATTTGAATGATTGGGCAATTTCTAGAAATAGATATTGGGGTACGCCACTTCCATTATGGAGATGTAGTTGTGGTCATATGGAGATGATTGGTTCTCGTCAGGAATTAAAAGAAAAAGCTACTTGTTTAGTTGATGTTGAAACTGTTGATTTACATAGACCTGTAGTTGATAATATCCATTTAAAATGTTCAAAGTGTGGTAAAGAGATGACTAGGGTTACTGATGTAATTGATTGTTGGTTTGATTCTGGTAGTATGCCATATGCTCAGTACCATTATCCATTTGAAAATAAAGAATTGTTTGAAAGTCAATTTCCAGCTGATTTTATATCTGAAGGAGTCGATCAAACTAGAGGTTGGTTTTATACTTTGATGGTACTTGGAACTTTTGTAATGGGAAAAAGTCCATATAAGAATGTTTTAGTTAATGATTTATTACTTGATAAAAATGGTAAGAAAATGAGTAAGTCAAGAGGAAATATTGTTTCTCCATTTGAAACAATAGAAAAGTATGGTGCTGATACAGTTAGATGGTATTTACCTTATACTTCTCCTGTATGGACACCAATAAAGTTTGATGAAGAGGGATTAAAAGAAGTTTATTCTAAGTTTTATAATACTTTAAAGAATACTTATAGTTTCTTTAGTTTATATGCTAATACAGATAATATTGATATTGATAAATGTGATGTTAGTTATGAGGATTTAGAGGAAATTGATAAATGGATTCTATCTAAATATAATAAGTTATTAAAATATGTAACGGCCTCTTATGAGGAATATGATTTAAATAAAGTTGTAAAAAGTATTACAGAGTTTGTATCAGAAGATTTATCTAATTGGTATATAAGACGTAATCGTAAGAGATTTTGGGGAAGTACGTTAGATAATAGTAAACGTGCTGTTTATAAAACAACATATCAAGTATTACTTGGACTTACTGAAATGATAGCGCCAATTGTTCCATTTATTTCAGAAGAAATATATCAAAATTTAACTGGAAAAGAATCAGTTCATTTGGCAAGTTTTCCTAAGTATGATGAAGCTTTAATAGATGAGAAAATTGAAGAAAAAATGGATTTAGTAAGAGATTTGATTTCTCTAGGTAGAAAAACTAGAGAGGAAGCTAAAATAAAGGTAAGACAACCAATAAGTGAGGTAATTCTTGATTTAAGAATAAAAGATTTAATTGATGATTTAACTGTTTTAATTGAAGAAGAGTTAAATGTTAAAAAAATTACATTTGTTGATGATTTATCTACTTATATGGATGTTGTGATTAAACCTAATTTTAAAGTTTGTGGTCCATTATTTGGAGCAAATATGAAATTGTTTGCTAGTTCAGTAGAAAAGTTTACTTATAGTGATGTTAAAAAGCAAGAAAATGGCGAAATTTTAGAAGTAGAAGTTGCTGGTCAAAAATATCAAGTAACTCCTGAAATGCTTGATGTTAGAGTTGTTTCTAAAGAGGGATTTAATACTGCTAATGAAGGTAATAAATTTATTATTTTAAATACAGCTTTAACTGATTCGTTGATTGAAGAGGGGATTGCTAGAGAAGTTATTAGTAAAGTACAACAGCTTAGAAAAAATAAGGATTTTAATATAACTGATAGAATTCATTTGTTATATGATGCTACTGATGATAAATTTGTTAGTGCTATTGACAATTTTAGAGATGTTATAATGAAAGAGACTTTGGCTGTTGATATTGAAAATAAGAAACTTGATACAGAGGTTAATGATATTAATGGTTACTCAGTAAAACTTGATGTAATTAGAAGGGATTAAAAGTATTGTAAATAGTGGTCATAATGTTAAGTTGTGTACCACTTTTTATTTTTTGGAAGATTTTTGTTTAATTATATTTTATTTTTTTCAAAATTATAGTAGTATATATATGAATAGCTGGAGGGATTAATTTGTTCGATTTTAGAGAGATAAAAGAGTTTTTAAGAGATTGTTCAATTTATGTGATAACGATTCTTTGTATTGCTGTTGTATTCATTTTTGTTGTATCT
>CATKEA010000160.1 GCA_949746915.1 uncultured Bacilli bacterium | reverse complement strand
AATATTATTATGTAAAAAGAAATAATAGTTATTTCACAAAATTTGAAAAGAAAAATATAATAAAAAGATAAAGAAATAAAAAACAATAAAAACCTAAAATCCCATATTTTTACAATATTCTTCTGTTAAAATGTCACATGAGGTGAAAAAAAGAAGCAAAATTTATAATTTATGATATAATTATTCAGGACAAAAACAAATGAATACTTAATAAATATGTCAAAAAATATAAAATACAAATATAAGGGAGGAAATTAAATGTTAAAATTATTCAAGAATTTTAGTAAAAAAGATATCGCTTTTATAATGGTTTCTATTTTACTAATTGTTATACAAGTGTGGTTAGATTTAAAAATGCCAGATTATATGTCTGAAATCACCATCTTAGTTCAAACAGAGGGAAGTAAACTTTCTGATATTTTACTTAATGGAGGATACATGTTAGCATGTGCTCTAGGAAGTTTAATATCTGCAATCATTGTTGGTTATTTAGCGTCTAATATATCTGCAAGTTTTTCTATGAGAGTAAGAAAGAAAATTTTTGATAAGGTAGAAACACTAGGTATTCATGAAGTTAAAAAATTTTCTACGAGTAGTTTAATTACAAGGACAACAAATGATATTACACAAATTCAAATGTTAATATCTATGGGATTACAATTAATAATAAAAGCTCCAATTACTGCACTTTGGGCTATCACTAAAATCCTAAATAAAAGTTGGCAATGGAGTGCTATTACAGCAGTAGCTGTTTTAATTCTTTTATCAACTATTATTGCACTTATGGTAATTGTTCTTCCAAGATTTAAAATAGTTCAAAAATTAACTGATAAGATAAATAGTGTAACAAGAGAAAATCTTACAGGTATTAGGGTAGTTAGAGCATTTAATGCTGAAAAATATCAAGAAAAAAAATTTAAAGAAACTAATGATAAACTAACTAATACTCAATTATTTAATCAAAAGGCATTTTCTATAATGTCACCAATTATGTATATTATCATGTACTTTTTAACACTTGCTATTTATTTTGTAGGTGCATATCTAATTAAAGATGCTCTTATGGCTGACAAATTAGTATTATTTGGAGATATGGTAGTATTTTCTTCATATGCAATGCAAGTAATTATGTCATTTTTAATGCTAGCTATGATTTTTATGATGGTACCAAGAGCTCAAGTTTCAGCAGTCCGTATTAATGAAGTCTTAAATACTAATTTAAGTATCGAAGATGGTAATTTAGATGGTACTTCAACAACAGAAAAAGGAACAGTTGAATTTATCAATGTATCATTCAAATACCCAGATGCAGAAGAGTATTTGCTAAAAGATATATCTT
This sequence comes from uncultured Bacilli bacterium, assembly GCA_949746915.1. GTDB lineage: Bacteria > Bacillota_I > Bacilli_A > RF39 > UBA660 > CATKEA01. Next base: position 5,357 of record CATKEA010000160.1, on the reverse strand, counting down.
TTAAAGCAAATAAAGGAGAAACAATTGCCTTTATTGGGTCAACTGGATCAGGTAAATCAACACTTATAAACTTAGTGCCTAGGTTTTATGATACAACTGATGGAGAAGTTTTAGTAGATGGAATAAATGTAAAAGAATATAAACAAGATGCTCTTCATAATAAAATTGGTTATGTACCACAAAAAGCAGTTATGTTTAATGGAACAATATCTTCTAATGTTTCTTATGGGAAAAATGGTAAAGAAGAAATAACAGCTGAAAAAATCAAAGAAGCTATTAAAGTTGCTCAAGGTACAGAATTTGTTGAAAAAATGGAAAATACTTATGATGCCCATATAGCTCAAGGTGGGACAAATGTTTCAGGTGGTCAAAAACAAAGATTGTCAATTGCGAGAGCTATTGCTAGAGATCCTGAAATATACATTTTTGATGATTCATTTTCAGCTTTAGATTATAAAACAGATTCAGTTTTAAGAAAAGAATTAAAAAAATATACTAAAGATGCAACAAGTCTAATTGTTGCTCAAAGAATCGGAACTATTATGAATGCTGATAAAATAATTGTTTTAGACAATGGAAGATGTGTCGGAGAAGGAACACATAAAGAATTATTAAAAACATGTGATGTTTATAAACAAATAGCTTTATCACAACTTTCGAAGGAGGAGTTAGAAGATGCATAATCGTGGCCCAATGAATGGTAAACCAGACAAATCAAAGAACTTTGTTGGTTCTATGAAGAGATTATTTGGTGAACTTAAAAGTTTTAAAGTCTTAATAACAATTGCGCTTATACTTGCGATTGCTGGTTCTGTATTATCAATCGTAGCTCCTAATAAATTATCTAAGTTAACAGATGAAATATCTAAAGGATTAGCAGTCAATACTGATAATATGGAAGTAATTACAACAACAGTAACTACTAACTTATCAAATATTGATATTAATAGCGTTATGTCTAGTAAAGAACTATCAGATGAAGAAAAACAAGAATTTATTAAAGTAATGAGTAACATTGATAAAGACGATAATAGTAGTATGATAAAGGGATTATCTACCTTATCTGATAACACTATCAAGGTCATTTTACCATCGTTTAAAATAGAAAATCATCAAATAAATTCCAAAGATCAATTAGAATATTTAAGTGTTTTACTAACTATCGATAAAGATGCATCAGCAGAGGAAATGTATAAAAAAATCGATGAAATGCCAAAATCAATAAGAAATGCTATAGAACCGTTTATGGATATTAATACAATTAAAAATGTTGCTTTATTTCTTGCTTCATTATATATAATTAGTGCTATATTTTCATTCATTGAATCAATATTAATGACTGATGTATCTAATAACTTTGCAAGAAAGTTAAGAAGTAGAATATCAGCAAAAATTAATAAATTACCATTAAAATACTTTGATAGAAATCAAACGGGTGATATTTTATCAAGAGTAACTAATGATGTTGATACAATAGCTCAAAGTATGAATCAATCTTTATCTACTTTAGTTAGTGCTATAACTTTGTTTGTTGGAACAATCATTATGATGTTCATCACAAATTGGATTATGGCTATTACAGCTATTATTTCAAGTCTTTTAGGTTTTGTTTTTATGTTTATTATTTTAGGAAAATCCCAAAAATACTTTACTGCAAGACAAGTGGAACTTGGTAAATTAAACTCACATATTGAAGAAGTATATTCTGGTTTATTGGTTGTAAAAGCTTATAATGGAAAAGAAGAATCAGATAAAAAATTTGATGAGTGTAATAAAAAAGTATACGAAGCTAATCGAAAGAGTCAATTTTTATCTGGATTAATGCCACCAATGATGAATTTTATTGGTAACTTAGGATATGTTGCAGTGTGTGTAGTTGGAGCAGTTCTTACTATGAATGGACACATTACTTTTGGGGTAATAGTAGCATTTATTACATATGTTAGATTGTTTACATCTCCACTTAGTCAAATAGCACAAGCTATGAATAGCTTACAATCAACTGCTGCAGCGAGTGAAAGGGTATTTGAATTTTTAGATGAAGAAGAAATGAATAATCAGAAGACTGTAACAGAAGTACTTGATAAAAGTAAAGTTAAAGGAAATATTGAGTTTAACAATGTTAAGTTTGGATATGAAGAAAATAAAATAATTATTAAAGATTTTAGTGCAAAAGCTAAACCTGGTCAAAAAATTGCTATTGTCGGACCAACTGGAGCAGGAAAGACAACAATGGTTAATCTACTTATGAAATTTTATGAAATAAACTCTGGTGAAATAAAGATAGATGGTGTTTCAACAAAAGATTTAACAAGAGAAAATGTTCACTCATTATTTACAATGGTTCTGCAAGACACTTGGTTATTTAGTGGAACAATTAGAGAAAATATTGTCTATAATAGAAAAAATATTCCAGATGAAAAAGTTATGGAAGTTTGTGATACAGTTGGATTAACTCATTTTATAAAAACTTTACCTGATGGCTTAGATTCTGATATTTCAGAAAATGATTCTGTATCTGCTGGTCAAAGACAACTTCTAACAATTGCTAGAGGAATGATTGAAGATGCACCATTCTTAATTCTAGATGAAGCTACAAGTAATGTTGATACTAGAACTGAAGAATTAGTCCAAAAAGCTATGGATAAATTAACTGAAGGAAAAACATCATTTATAATTGCCCATAGATTATCAACAATCAAAAATGCTGACTTAATTTTAGTTATGAAAGATGGTAATATAATAGAAACAGGAAATCATGATGAATTGATTAAGAAGAAAGGATTTTATGCTGATTTATACAATTCACAGTTTGAATTGTAGAGTTAACTGAAGGGTGAAGAAATGAAAAATATCGTAATAACTATTGGAAGAGAATATGGTTCAGGAGGAAGATACATCGGAGAACAAGTTGCTAAAAAGTTAAATATACCATTCTATGACAAGGAATTACTAAGAAAAACCTATGAAAAAAATGGTGGCAAATATTCAAATTTAGAAGAATATGATGAAAAAAAGAAATCAGATTTAATGAAAATGTTCAGTTTGATAGATATGAATAATTATGATGATACTTTTACTTTTGAACAATATCAGCATTTAATCGGAGAAACTATTAAAGAAATTGCTAGTAGTGAGTCATGTGTGATTTTAGGTAGAAATTCAAATAATATTTTGAAAGAAAAGTCTAATATAATTAATATCTTTATTTATTCCAATGACATAGAATTCAAAATTGCAAGAAAAATGCAACTTGAAAATGCTACTTATGAGCAAATTTCTAAAAAAATGACTACTGTTGATAAACAAAGAAAGAAATATTATGAAGCAGTTAATAAGAATACTATTTGGGGTAGTAAAAAAGATTATGATTATCTAATTGATTCTTCAGTTTTAGGTATTGATAATACTATTGAATTAATTGTTGATATATATAATAAATTTGCTACAAAAGAAGAAATAACTGAATAAATTTTTAATCTCCTAAACTTAATAAAAGTGAAAGGAGATTTTTTTATGGCACGTCACAAAGTAGAAATAAGTGGCGTGAATACAGCGAATATACAAGTTTTAACTCATGAAGAAAATCAAGAGTTATTTAAAAAAATGGCAAATGGTGATACTTTTGCTAGAGATGACTTAATTAATGGGAATTTAAAATTAGTTTTAAGTATTTTAAAACGTTTTAAATCAAGGGATGAAAATATGGATGATTTATTTCAAGTTGGATGTATTGGACTTGTTAAAGCTATTGATAACTTTGATACATCACACGATGTAAAATTATCAACGTATGCTGTTCCAATGATTCTAGGAGAAATAAAAAGATATTTGCGTGATAACAACAGTATCAGAGTAAGTCGTTCATTGAAGGATTTAGCATATAAAACGTTAAAATTAAAAGAAGAAATCACAAATACTAGAGGAAGCGAACCAAGTATAGAGGAATTGGCCAAATTACAAGATGTAACGACCTATGATATTACTAATGCGCTTGATTCAATGCGTAGTCCAGTGAGTATTTTTGAACCTATTTATAGTGATGGTGGAGATACTATTTATCTTTATGATCAAATAGAAGATAAGAAGTTAATAGAAAAAGATATAGATACTAATATGGCAGTAAAGAATGCAATATCAGATCTTTCTAATCGCGAAAAATTTATTATTAAAGAACGTTTTGTAACTGGAAAAACACAAATGGAAATAGCAAATGAATTAGGAATAAGTCAAGCTCAAATATCAAGGTTAGAAAAAAATGCTATCAATCAATTAAAAAAGACATTAAAATAGTCGAAAAAGATTTCGGCTTTTTTGTTTGCAAAATGAAAATAAAAGTTAGATAAAAGTAAATTTATGTTATAATACTAAATATAGGATAAAATATGGAGATAAAAAGCTATGGAAAGAAACTCTAAGAAAGAAAAGAAGATAATAACAGTATTAGTTTTATCAGGAATATTCATGTTAATTGGAACAAGTTATGCTTTGTGGCAGATAACCTTGAAACAAGAAACAATCAATAGAATAACTTCAGGATGTTTTAATGTAGAATATACAGATAAAAATAATATTGAATTAATAGAAGCTGTACCAATAACAGATACTGATGGCGAAAAACTAGTACCATATGAGTTTACCATAACTAATACTTGTAACACTTTAGTAAAGTATCAAATAAATCTAGAAGTACTAAATACAACAAATTTAAATAATGAGTATATTAAGGTAAAGTTTCAAGATACAAAAGCAAGTCTCCTTACTAATAAAAATACAGTAGTAAAAACAATCGAAGAAGCAAGTGTTTCTTATAATCTAGAAGAAGGAGTACTAGCAAAAAAAGGAAGCAAAACTTTTTCTTTGAGGTTATGGTTAAATGAAACAACGCCAGCAACAGAAGAAGCAATGAATAAAACCTTTGAAAGTAAGATAGTAGTAAATACAGTACAAAGTATAGAAACATATACAGAAGATATCTTAAATGGAGCAGATCCAGTATTAAAAGATAATCTAGTACCAGTAGTAATAGATAATTCTGGAAGAGTAACCAAAGCAGATACCAAAACAGAATGGTACAATTATGAAGAAAAGGTATGGGCCAATGCAGTAATATTAAAAGATAATAGTAAAGATTATGCCTTAAATACAGTAATACCAGAAGAAGATATAGAAAGTTACTTTGTATGGATACCAAGATATCGCTATAAAATATTTAATGATGAAAAATATGCAGGTTTAACAGATGTCGATAATACCAAAGTACAAACTATAGAAGTTGAATTTGAAACTAAAGGTGTAACATCATCAGTCGGAAATAAGAAAGGTGAATGGTTAACGCATCCAGCTTTTACAAGTTT
>CATKEA010000159.1 GCA_949746915.1 uncultured Bacilli bacterium | reverse complement strand
TTAATATTATTCTCTTTCTCTATTAAATCTATTTATTGTTATAATTAACTTTATATTTTTTATTCTTCCCTATTTTGATTTATTTTTTATAATAGTAGGGGAAATGATTTATAATATTTTGAAATTAAAACAAGGTATTATTTATCAATAATGTGTTCAAACTAAGTAATGAGGTGATTATTTTGAGTAAGAAAGATTGCAGTAAAGATAATATTAGTAAACAAACAATTTGCTGTGGTGTAGATGCTTGCAAGTATAATGATACAAATTGTAATTGTTGCACATTAAAAGAAATAAAAGTTTCTTGTGATTGTGATTGTGCTGATTGTAAGGATGATACAGTTTGTGCTAGTTTTGAATGTAAAAAATAAAGGATGAATAGGTTAAGAAATAATACTTTCTTGTCCTACTCTACCCTTTTTTATTTTAATTTGTCTAGAATTGATTTACCTATAAATGGTGCTGGAAGTTCAAAATTTTCTGCAATTGTTGCACCTATATTAGCCATGGATTCCATTATATCTAATCTTTTTGGTTCTTTAAATGATCGACTGAAAATTATAACTGGTACATTTTCTCTTGTATGTTCATGTTCTTTACAAGTTGAGTCACATCCATGATCTGCTGTAAATATTAATAAATCATCATTATTTAGACGATTTAATAGCATAGGTACTTCTACATCAAACTCTTCTATAAGTCGTCCATATTCTTCTATATCTTGTTTATGAGCGACTTCATCAAAACTTGGTAAATTACAAAAGCATAGTCCAGTGAAGTTTTTTTCCATTATGTCAGATAATTTGTTAATGGCTTCACTATTACTTGAAGCTTTCATTATTTTGCTAATTCCTTCACCATTAAAAACATCACTTATCTTACCTATCGAAATAACACTATAGTTATTGTCTTTTAAAGAGTTTAATATGCTACCCATAGGTGGAGTTATAGCATATTCTTTTTTTTCATTAGTAAATTTAAATTTACCTGGTTTGCCACTGAATGGTTTTGCGATAATACGACCAACTTTCCATTCTTCTTGTAGGGTTATTTTTCTAATTATTTCACAATATTCATATAATTTAGCAACTGGAATTATATCTTCATGAGCAGCAACATAAATATTAGATCCATTTGAAGTATAAAGTATTAGCGTTTTATATGAAATTTGTCTTTCACCTAACTCATTTATTATATCTGTTCCAATAGCATTTTTATTTCCAATAATTTTTATTTTTGTGTATTCTTCAATTCTTTCAATTAAATCACTTGGAATACCACTTTGCGAAAAATCTTTGAAGCTAACCATATTTTGAATTCCAACAAGTTCATAGTGACCTATTAATGTATCCTTTCCAGGATTTGTTGGACGAGCTATTGTATAATATGCTTCAACATTGTTATTTTCATCCATATTGATAGTATTTAAGAATCCTAGTTTTTTTAAGTTAGGGACAAATAAATCATAATTATCTTTTATGTGACCTAATGTATTACTTCCTGTATCATCATAATTTATAGCATCAACTGCCTCACCTACTCCTAATGAATCTAAAACGACCAAAAATACTCTTTTAAATTTCATAATTATTCTTCCTCTCTTGGATGATATTTTTTATAATCATCTTTAATTTGTTTATTTGATATATGTGTATAAATTCTTGTTGTAGATATATCACTGTGACCTAATAATTCTTGAATTACTCTTAAATTTGCTCCATGTTCTAGCATATGTGTTGCAAAAGAATGACGAAGAGTATGTGGAGATATATTTTTATTTATATTTTTTATAGCTAATTCATTTTTTAAAAACTTAAAAAAACCTTGTCTTGTCATTTTTCTTCCATAACTACTTAAAAATATATATTCACATCTTCTTCCTTTAGATAGCTGATTACGAACACTTAAATATTCATTAAGAGAATCAATTATATATTCGCTAATTGGAACGATTCTTTCTTTGTTACCTTTTCCAATACATCTTGAGGTGCAATTTTTTATATCTATGTCATGAAATGTTAAATTTAGCATTTCACTTATCCGTAAACCTGTTCCATATAACAATTCTAACATAGCTTTATTACGATAGTCAAATACTGTCTTTGTTTCAATTGATAAAAGTTTATCAACTTCTTCTATAGACAACACATCTGGTAAATGTTTTCTAAGTTTAGGCCTACTTACTGGTTCAGCAACATCTCTAGTTATTTTACCATTTTTTAATAAATATTTATGAAGGTTTTTTATTGCTGTTAATTTATGTGCTATAGATGAAGTTTTTTCATTATTGTTTTTTAAATATTCCATATAATTAATAATATCTTTTGTTGTTACTTTATTTATACTTATTATTTTATTTTCGAGTAAATATATAAAATACATCTTAATATCATTATAATAAGAGTTTTCGGTGTTAATTGAAAGATTTCTTTCTATTATCAAATGATTACAGTAATCTTCTAATATATAAAGATATTCATTAGTTAAAATTATTTTGTTTTCTTTAATTGCATTTTTGAAGTTCATATAATCACCTTTTCATTATTATTATATCATAATTATAGCATATTCTTTTGAAATTTGATAAAATATACTGGTAATGGAGGTAGCTTTATGGAAAAACTTTTAGCACAAAAGTTGGCGCCTGTAGGTATTAATGATGTTATTGGTCAAAAACATTTACTTGGTTCTAATATGATTTTACGTAATTTAGTGGAAAATAAAAAGCTGTTTTCTATGATTTTATATGGAAAACCTGGTATAGGAAAAACATCTATTGCTAAAGCTATTGTTAATGATTTAGGAATTAGATATAGATTTTTAAATGCAACAATTAACAATAAAAAAGATTTTGATATAGTTGTTGAAGAAGCCAAAATGTATGATGGTATTGTTTTAATTATGGATGAAATTCATAGATTAAATAAGGATAAACAAGATCTTTTATTACCTTCATTGGAGAGTGGTTTAATTACTTTAATTGGTATGACTACTTCTAATCCATTTCATGCTATTAATCCTGCTATTAGAAGTAGATGTCAATTATTTGAACTTCATGAGCTAGAATATGATGATATTTTGGAAGGATTGAAAAAAGCAACTGAAAGTGATTTTTTAAAAGGTATATCTATTGATGATGGTTGTTTGGAATATATTGCTAAGCTTGCTGGTAATGATTTACGTTTTGCTTATAATTTATTAGAGGTTGCTTTTTATTCTACAAAAGATAAACATATTTCTATGAAAGTGTTAGCAAATATTAATTGTAAGCCTGCATTTTTTCATGATAAAGATGGAGATGGACATTACGATGTTTTAAGCGCTTTTCAAAAATCAATAAGAGGAAGTGATGTTAATGCTTCTTTACATTATTTAGCAAGACTTATTGTAGCTGGTGATTTGGAGAGTATTTTTAGAAGGATGTCTGTCATTGCTTATGAAGATATTGGTCTTGCTAATCCTTCTATTGGTCCTAAAGTTATGGCAGCTATTGAAGCAGCTCGACTTGTTGGCCTTCCAGAAGCTAGAATACCTCTTTCTACTGTGATAATTGAAATGGCATTATCTCCTAAATCTAATACTGCTCATATTGCTTTGGATCAAGCTATTAGTGATGTTGAAACTGGTAGATGTGGAAATATTCCTGAATATCTTCGTGGTGGTGGTACTAATGATTATAAATACCCTCACGATTATAAGGGAAGTTATGTGCCACAGCAATATTTACCTGATAATTTAAAATATAAAAAATATTATCATCCAAAGAAGGAATCTAAATATGAAACTGGACTTTATTTAATTGATGTATCTTTAGATAAATTAAAAAAGGAAAATGGTATAATATAAAAAATGTAGACTGTGTCTTTTTGTGACTGTCTACATTTTTTTGTATCACTTTAATGATATGGACATTTTAATTGTTTTCTTTAACAAATTTATCAAATTTATTAAGTTCGTTTGTTTTTAAATCTGTTTTGTTTAGTTCTTCTATTAATTTCTTTTGATCACGACTTAACTTGTTTGGTGTAACAACTTTTAAAACAATATACATATCTCCAACATTACGACTAGTTTTATTGTTAACACCTTTACCTTTTATACGATGTTTGTCTCCACTTTCACTGCCTGAAGGTATTGTTAGTTTAACATTACCAGATAATGTAGGTATTTCTTTTTTTGTTCCAAGAATTGCTTCAGTTATTGTAATTGGTACTTCTAAATAAATATCATCTTCAACTCTTTCATAAAATTCGTGTTCTTTGATTACAAACTCGATATATAAATCACCATTTGGACCACCATAATAACCGCAAGCACCTTTTCCAGCTACACGTAATCTACTTGATTCATCGACTCCAGCAGGGATAGTAACTTCAATTGTTTTGTGTTCTCTAACACGTCCTTGTCCATGACATTTCTTGCAAGTTGATGTATAAGTTTTTCCTTTACCTTCACATTTTGGACAAGTAGTTTTAGTTAAGAAAGTTCCAAGCATAGTATGTTGTTCTGAGGTTATAGTTCCACTTCCATGACATTTGTCACAAGTTGTTTCGCCATGACCTCCTTCACCATTACATTCACTACACTCTTCCATTACATCTAAGTCTAAATCTTTTTTTGTTCCAAATACACTTTCAAGGAACGTTATTTTCATCTTTACTAATGAGTCATTACCTTTTTGTGGTCTTTTTCTACCACCTGAAGAATTTCGGCTACCAAATCCCATACCACCAAAAATATTTTCAAAGATATCACCATAATCAAAATCTCCAAAATCAAATCCAGAGAATCCTCCACCATAGGGGTTTCCACCTGCTCCTCCTTGGAATGCAGCATGCCCAAATTGATCATATTGGTGACGTTTATCTTCATCTGAAAGTACAGAGTAAGCTTCTTGGACTTCTTTAAACTTAGCTTCGGCATTTTCTTCTTTACAAACATCTGGGTGATATTGCTTTGCCAATTTTCTAAATGCACTTTTTATTTCAGCTTGGGTTGCACTTTTTGATACACCTAAGACTTCATAATAATCTTTTTTATCCATATGTACTACATTTCCTTTCTTTATTATTTAGTTACTTATATAGTATACACGAGAAAGTTCTAGTTGCCTAGAACTCTCATGCTTTTGTAGTACTATTTTTCTTCGTAATCAGCATCTACAACATCATCTTTATCTTTTTTTGAAGATTTCTCTTCATCTTTAGTTTCTTCATTTTCTTTACTTGCTTGCTCTTGTTGAACTTGTTGATATACTTTAGTTGCTAAAGCCATGGCTGTTTCAGAAAGTTCTTCTGTTTTTTTCTTGATATCTTCAATATCATCTTTTTCTAGAGCTTCTTTTAAAGCTTTAATTTTTGATTCAGCTTCTTCTTTTTCTTTTTCTTCTATTTTATCTTTAAGATCTTTGATTGATTTTTCAGTTTGGAATACTAATTGTTCGGCATCATTTCTAGCATCTGCCTCTTCTTTTCTTTTCTTATCTTCTTCTTTGTGTTCTTCTGCTTCTTTAGTCATTCTTTCAATCTCTTCATCTGATAGATTTGTATTATTAGTTATTGTAATTGATTGTTCTTTATTAGTTCCAAGGTCTTTTGCAGTAACATTTACAATACCATTTGCATCTATATCAAATTTAACTTCAATTTGTGGTATTCCACGTGGAGCTGCTGGTATTCCTGTTAATTGGAAGTTTCCAAGTGTTTTATTATCACTTGCCATACTTCTTTCACCTTGTAATACATGTATGTCTACAGCTGGTTGATTATCTGCTGCTGTTGAGAATACTTGAGATTTTGATGTAGGGATAGTTGTATTACGTGGGATTAGAACTGTCATTACTCCTCCAAGAGTCTCAAGTCCAAGTGAAAGTGGTGTAACATCTAATAATACGATATCATTAACTTCTCCTGTTAGAACTCCTCCTTGAATAGCAGCACCCATAGCAACTGCTTCATCAGGGTTAACTTCATGTGATGGTTTTTGGCCTAATTCTTTTTCTACTAATTCTTGAACCATTGGAATACGTGTAGATCCACCAACTAAAATAACTTTATCAATGTCTTTAGCTTTTAATTTAGCATCTTTTAATGCTTTTTTTACAGGATCTAGAGTAGATTCTACTAAGTCACGTATTAAATCTTCAAATTTAGCACGAGTTATATTCATATCTAAGTGTAATGGTCCATCTTCTCCTTGAGCGATAAATGGTGCTGATACTTGAGTAGTAGTCATTCCACTTAAATCTTTTTTAGCTTTTTCAGCAATTTCCTTTAATCTTTGCATTGCAAGTTTATCTTTTGTTAAATCAATATCATTTTCTTTTTCAAATTCTTTAACTAAATAGTTCATTAAGCATTCATCGAAGTCATCTCCTCCAAGTTTATTATTACCAGCAGTTGATTTTACTTCGTAAATACCATCTCCTAATTCTAGTATAGATACATCAAATGTTCCTCCACCTAAGTCATATACTAAGATTGTTTGATTTTTATCTTGTTTGTCAAGACCGAAAGCAAGTGCTGCGGCTGTTGGCTCGTTAATGATTCTTTCAACTTCAAGACCAGCAATTTTACCAGCATTTTTTGTTGCTTGACGTTCTGCATCGTTAAAATATGCTGGAACAGTAATAACAGCCTTTGTTACTGGTTCACCTAAATATTTTTCAGCGTAGTCTTTCATGTATGAAAGAATCATAGCTGATACTTCTTCTGGAGTATACTTTTTACCGTCCATTTCAACTTTTTTATTACTTCCCATTAGTCTTTTAACACTTGAAATGGTATTAGTATTAGTTAGAGCCTGACGTTTAGCAGCATCTCCAACTACTCTTTCACCTTTTCTTGATGATACTACTGATGGTGTTGTTCTTCCTCCTTCTGGATTTGGAATTACTGTAGCAGCTCCACCTTCTAAAACTGCTACACAACTATTTGTTGTACCTAAGTCTATACCAATTATTTTACTCATATTTATCATTCTCCTTTTATTAATCTAATTTATTTACTACTACTTTGGCAGCTCTTATTACACGGTCTTTTAACATATATCCTTTTAATAAGACGCTGACAATAGTATCGTTTTCTTTTTCTGAATCATTTGCTGTCATAACAGCTTCATGATAGTTAGGGTCAAATGCTAAATCTTTTGCTTCTATCTCAGTAACTCCGAAGTTTTTTAGAGTTTCGTTGAAATTATTATATATCATTTGAATCCCTTCCATCACTTTACTTGTTTCTTCTGTTATTGACATTGAAGCCATTGCTCTTTCAAAGTTGTCTAAAATTACAAGTAATTCAGTAATTAAGTCTTGATTAGCAAATTTTAACATGTTTTGTGTTTCTTCATCTTTTCTTTTTCGATAATTTACTAATTCAGCTTGAGCATACATAGCTTTATTTTCTAATTCTTGTTTTTCTTGTGTTAATGTTAGAATACTTTGTCTTAATCCTTCTAATTCTTTTTTAGTATCTTCATTATTATGACAACTACATTCTTTACTATTTTTATCAGAATGTTGATGATTACAGTTATTGTTGCAACATGAAGATTCTTCTTGATTAATATTTTCTTTGATTTTTTTATTTTCTACTTTTTCTTCTTTACTCTTCATTGCTTCTCCTTTTAATTTTCTAAGTTAGACTTTATATACTCTAATAGACTTACAACTCTATCATAGTCCATTCTTTTTGGACCAACAATAGCAATTGTTCCTTCTTCTGCTTGAGTATGGTATTTTGTTTTTATAATAGTCATATCATCGTCGATATTTGATTCTTTTCCAATAAAGATTTTAATGTTACCATTTTCATTTTCAATATCTTCGATACAATCTATTTTTCTTAAAGTGTCTTCTTCATCTAGCTTAGTAAAAATATTTTTAATTTTGTCAATGTTATTAAACTCTGGTTGTTTTAAAATATTGTTACGACCAACAACATTGATGTTTTTACTTGAAAAATCTTTAAAGACATTATAAATAGTATTATAAACTATCTCATGTTCTTTAACGTATCTTCCAATAATTGGCTTTATTTCGAATTCTAATTTACTGCTCACTTCATCAATTGGAGTTCCTACTATAAGTTCGTTGATTAGAGAAATTATTTTTTTTATTTCTTCTAAAGAAACATTATCAAATTCAATATTTTTATGTTCTACATGTCCCTTATCAGTTACAACTATTATAATCATGTGTTTTGTGTCAATCGGTACTACATTGATTTCTTTTAAACGATTTTCATGTGAAGCGTTTCCAAGAGCAATAGTGGTATAATTTGTCATATCAGCAATCAATTGCAAACTTTTTGTTATACAGTCAGATAATTGTAATTGCTGATTGTTAAATATTATCTGGAGTTTTAACATGTCTTCCCCACTTATTTCTTTTGGATTCATTAAGTTATCAACATAATAACGATATCCTGCTTCACTAGGAATTCTTCCTGATGATGTATGAGTTTTTTCTAACAATCCGATTTCTTCTAAGGTTGCCATTTCACTTCTTACTGTAGCACTAGAACATTTTAGTGTTTTACATATCAATTTTGAGCTTACTGGTTTGGCAGATTTTATATGCTCCCCTACTATTAATTTAAGCAAATTTTTCTGTCTTTTTGTAAGCATTTTGACAACACCTCCTAGCACTTCTTTTTCTCAAGTGCTAATACAATTATATGCACTTAATTAGCACTTGTCAACCATAAAGTGCTAATTTTTTTAATTTATTTGTGCGTTTAACGAAAAATAAAAAAGTTATCTGAATGTTTATTCTTACAACTTTTTACTTCTTAAAATGATTTTATTTTTTACTCTATTCTCATCCACAAATCAACGCTTCCTTTGATTGATAAGCTGTTTGGTCCTGGTATACCAGTTACAACTGTTGAATCAGGATTGTCGCGACATGAAGCTGGATGGCATTGATAAGCACCAATAGCAAAAAACCAATTGCTACTTCCTACACTTCCGTTAATTGTTGTTGCTGAGCTTGTTGATTTTGTTAAGCCTCCCCAATAATTGGTGTTCCATGATATTTGAATAGCCCTATATCCAGGCGCTGTTTCATTACCAGTTCCGTTTGCTATAGTTGTGGTCCATGGATTAGCAGATTGATACCATCTGTTGTATCCAGATACCTCAGGATATTCTAATAAAAATTCATATTTAGTAGCTGGTGATTTGATGGTGATGGTATCTAAATAACCAAGAACACTTTGTTTATTTGGTAAGTCAACTTTAGCGGCTTCAGTCTCATTTGTAAACATGTTAGACTTTAATCCACCACTACTATTATGATGAAATACTCTTATCCAAGTACATCCATAAGCTTTTTTTACTGGTAGTTTAATTCCTTGAACAACCATTGTTCTTTTTGTATTATTTAGTTCATCTTTTATACTTTCAACCAAATCATCTTGGTTCTTTTTTATTCCAGACATAATTGATAAAATTAGTGTCAGAGTCATAGTAATTAAGGCAATTATTGAATATAAAATAGTGGTAACTGCAAATCCCTTATTATTTATTTTCTTCATATTATCACCTATTTTAATTATATAATAAAAGTAAAAAGAAGTAAACTTTTTTACCTCTTTTTATATATCATTATTTGTTTATAACC
>CATKEA010000158.1 GCA_949746915.1 uncultured Bacilli bacterium | reverse complement strand
TTATTTATATAATCTGTAACTGGACCAAAAGTTCTACGATGTTCATCAATTATACCATATTCATTTATAGCTTCAATATGTTTCTTAGTCGGATATCCCTTATTACTTTTAAAACCATACATCGGATACTTTAAATCAAGTTCATCAAGCATTCTATCTCTTGTAACTTTAGCAATAACACTAGCTGCTGCTATTGAGATACTTTTAGCATCCCCCTTTATAATTGATGTAGATGGCATTTCTAACTTTTCAAGTTTCATCGCATCTATTAAAACATGTTCAGGTTTAACACTTGATTTCTCAACTGCTTCATACATTGCTAACTTAGTAGCTTCATATATATTAACCTCATCAATTACCTTTTCACTCTTAATACCAACACTAACACTAATGGCATTATTCATTATATAATCATAAAACAAATTACGTTTTTTCTCTGTCAGCTTTTTAGAATCAGTCAATCCTTCTAAAATAAAATCTTTAGGTAAAATAACACATGCTGTTACAACAGGACCAACTAAAGGCCCACGACCAACTTCATCTACTCCTGCTATATATTTTATCCCTTTATCATAAAGTTCATTCTCATATTTATATAAATCTACTTTCTCCATAGTATCACCAAAATAATCTTACCAAAAGAAAAGAATAAAAGCAAATTTATTCTTTTCATTTTTATTTATAAACCCATATCACGTTTCAATCATAGTTAACACAAAACTAAATAAACAACTACAATATTTTCTTATTAAACAATTAACTTATCAATAATTTTATTATAAACAACATCATCCATTACTGATAATTAACTTGTACACCATCAAGAATATTAATATCAGCAGCAGTAGGTGCTATATTATCTGTAATAAGAGATGATTTAAGAGTTACAATCATCGTTCCAGTTGACATCTTTTCAGCTCCAAATCCACCACCTTGACGTGTAGCTGTGTTTTTGTTAATAGCTCCACCCAAAATATTCACAGAAGTTGTTCCATCATTACCTAATCCCCAAAAACCACCACCATAATTTGCAGTATTAAATGAAATAAGACCACCATTCATCGTAAAATCTCCATTACTAAGCCAAATACCTCCTCCACCACTTAAACTAGTTGTAGAAACATCATTGTAAGAAACACTACCACCTCTCATTATTACACTAGACGAAACAGCAAATATTCCACCACCTTGATTGTTAGTACCATTAGATACAGAGTTATTAGATACAGAACCATCATTAATATTTAAAGTAGATCGAAAAACAAATATTCCTCCACCCTGATTATTAGTACCACTAATTACAGAATTATTAGATATAGAACCACTATTGATATTTAAAACAGAGTCAATACTAAAAATACCTCCTCCACGACCACAATTTGTTTTACCTAAAACTTGATTATCCATAATAGAAGCTCCATTAATATTAATAGTACTATTATTTGATGCAAATACTGCACCACCACCAAAATCATTAGACACTGTATGCAAAATATTTTTTGTAAGAGAAACATTTGCCGCTAAATTTAGTATAGAATTATCTGTAAAAATAAGAGGAAAAGTTGAAGATACATTATTTCCATCAAATTTAATATTCTCTAATGTTACATTATTAACATTAGTTACATTCAAAACTCCTAATGTAAAATTAGTTGCCCTACTTACAGAATAAATATTTTCTCCATTACTTTTTAAAATAACCTTCTTATCTGTTATAGTCATATTTGTTGTACTATTAACAATTAAATCAGACAAAAGAAGTATTTCACCACCACTTTTTACCTTATCATAACCTCTTTGTAATGTAGCATATGGATTATCCTCTGAGCCAACACCAGTTATATCATTTCCTGTACTAGAAATATAAACACGTTGATAAGCAACAACAACTTTAAATACTTTTTCTTCACTCATATTTAAAGCGTTATCCTCTATCTTTATAGTTACTTCATAGCTTCCATCAGATAAACCAGTAAATATTTTATTAAAACTTGTACTTTCTATATATTCATTTTGATCTAATTTATAATAATAGGTTTTAATACCACTTTTCACATCACTAGATTTACTAGCATTAATTAAAATTCCATCTTGCTGTTCTGTAACACTTGCATTTACTATTGGTATGTCTTGATCCAATTTTGTAGTTTCTATAGTACTTTCTACAATATTACCTACTTCATCTTTAAAATACATTGTATATGTACCATCTTTTTTATAAGTTCTTAACTTGATAACTTCCTTACCTTGAACATCAATTGGATGATATGTAATATTGTCTTCACTATATTCAATAATATCATAATCTTTACTTATTCCCTTAAACTCAAACGTCTCTTCTACTTTACTAAATGTTTCATTAAGTGATCTACTTTCTATTCGTAATTCGTTTTCAACATCTTCCTTGTGAACTGCAATAACTGTTATTTTACTTTTTATAATTGCATTCATAACCTCATCAGTTGCTAAAGTATTTTCATCTAACCATAGTCTAAGTTCATATGTTTTTATCTCATTATTTCTCAACACCCACTTGTCAATTTATGAGATATTGTTGCATCATTCAAAGTTGGACTTACCTCAATATAAGTATTTAAAATCTTTCCCTTACTATTATTTAATGATACTTTAATATAGCGATTATCTAACTTTTTCAATTCTGTTTCTAATTCCTCTAAATTTATTTGATAATAAGCTGTAGTACTACAAACATTTTCTATCGTAAATATATATGGAGTTAACTGTTTAGCCTCTTCATCACTTATTGGATAAGCATTCTCCAAATTAATATCATCCTTTTCATTAAAATTTAATTTAAAACAAGCAGTAGTAACTACATTAGTTGATGTTTGAATTAAAGTTAATTGCCACAAAGCAAAGCTTGTTCCTAATATCAAAAATAAAATAATTAATAACAATGCCATCTTCTTATTAAAGGGTCTCTTTAACATTACAAAATTATTTTTTTTCATTATACTTTACCCTCACTATTTTTTATCTCTTTATATTTCATATTATATCAAAAATAAATACTTATAACAATCTTATTATAAAATACCAACATCAACTATCTTCTTTCAATATAAAAAAGAGATTAAAATAAATTAATATTCCAATCTCTAATTTACTAAATAGAATTATCTTTTACTTCCTCTAACTTTTCTTTTATATCATCCCAATAAGCTTCAAAGAAACAACGCATCAAAATATATGATGGAAGTGCTATTGCAATACCAACAATACCAAATATACTACTGAAAGCTGCTGCAATAAAAATAACTACTACTGGATTAATATTATTTGTTTTTCCATATATTCTAGGAGAAATAATATATCCATCAACATTTGGAAAAATCAAAGTTATAACTAAAGTAAAAATAAATAATGGGGTTGAAATAACACTTGCTGTAATAACTGCTATAATATTTGTGATTAATCCTCCAAAGTATGGAATGACTGTCGTTATACAAGCAAGAGTTCCAAGAAGTAACCAGTTTGGATGACCAACTATCCAAAAAAGAAATGAATATTCAACAAACTGAACTACCATAAAAATAGCAAGTCCATGAAAATAATTACCTATTTCATGATCCATTCTTTTAACTAAATTATAACTCTGCTTACTACATCTTTTAAAAAAAGTCTTAATACTTTTTCTAATATTATCCATATCTGTAAGAAAATAAATACCAACAATTATAACAATTATTGTATTAGTTAAAACTTTAATACTAGTATTTACAAAACTAATTGTACCACTAGATAAATAAGAACCAATATCCTTTATAAGTTCATTCAACATATCAGTAATTGTTTTTTGATACTCTCCTAAATTTAAATCATACTTACTAGATAAATCTGTAATAACCTGAACAATTGATTTACTAAATAATACCAATTGCTCATATATAACTGGTAATGTTAACCAAATAATTCCAATTATCAAGACAAAGAAAACAGCAAGCGTTATAAAAGTTGCTAAATTCTTTCTAACCCCCTTCTCCTCAAGTTTCTTAACAAAAGGATGAAGAATATAAGCAAAAACAAAAGCAAGCAAAAATGGCAAAGAAATATTCCATATTCTTATAAGAATTCCACTCCAATAACCAGAAGTTTTAATAAAAATATAAAGAATAACCATCAAAATTAACAAATTAAGAAGTTTGAAATTCAACTTATTTTTCATAATATAAAATCACTCTCTTTCCAAAGTAATAGTTATTGGTCCATCATTAACTAAATGTACCTTCATATCAGCACCAAATATCCCCGTCTGAACAGTTATATAATTAGACAATACTTGATTGAAATAATCATAAAGTTTTATTGCTTCTTCACCTCTTAAAGCCTTAATATAACTAGGTCTATTTCCCTTCGTTGTATCCGCATAAAGCGTAAACTGTGACACTGATAAAATTTTAGTATCAGGTATATCCAAAATTGATTTATTCATAACACCATTTTCATCATCAAAAACTCGAAGTTTTAAAATTTTATCAACCATCTTTTTAATAGTATCATTATTATCTTTATCAGTAAACCCAACAAGAAGCATAAAACCTTTATCTATTTTACCAACTGTTTCTCCTGCTACTTGAACACTTGCTTCTAGAACTCTTTGTACAATCACTCTCATTATCTAATCGCCCTCTCTATTCTTATAACATATTCAAGTTTTTCTAATTCTCTAATAACTTTAGTCAAATGACAAACACTCTTTACATACATATTAACTTCATAAATTGTATCATCAGCCTTCGGTATTGTCCTAAAACTTTCTACATGAATATCAAACATATTAACTTTTTGTAACATATCAATAAGTTTATAATCTTTCGTTGAAGTATGAATCAAGATAATTGTTAAATACTTATCACTTGTCTCTTTATTCCAATAAACTGGTATAACACGTTCATCCAAATACTCTAAATTATGACAATGTCTTCTATGAACACTTATTCCATTACCTTTAGAAATATATCCAATAATTTCATCACCTGGCAAAGGATTACAACAATTAGCAAGATTTACTTTAACTTTATCGATACCATCTACTACAATATCAGCATCACTTAAAGTGCTTTTAACATTAACTTTTTTTAAAACTGGTTTATCTTCTTCCCTTTTATAAATCAAATTGACAACAGAACCAGCCGCATGTTTACCATTTCCAACTTGTAAATATAGATCATCTTGATCATCAACATGTAACTCATTCTTAATTTTATTCATATTTTCAGAAGTAAAAAACTCACTAAAAGATAACTTTCTTCTCCTTAATTCTTTTTCTAATGCTTCCTTACCTCGTTCTAAATAAACTTCCTTTTCACTTTTTGTAAAAAAGGCTCTAATTTTATTTCTAGTTTGTGTACTTTTAACAATATTTATCCATTCTTTAGATGGACCTTTAGAATTTTTATTTGTATTAATTTTTACTATATCATTATTAGAAAGTTTATAATCAAGTGGCACAATATAATTATTTACCAGTGCTCCAACCATTGTTTCTCCAACCCTTGTATGAACCTTATAAGCAAAATCAATTGGAGTTGCATCCTTTGGTAGTTCAATAATATCTCCCTTTGGAGTAAAACAATAAATATTATTATTCAAAACTTCATTTTTTACACTATTAACAAATTCTTCACTACTCATTTTATCTTCATTTAACTCAATAATCGATTTAAAAAATTGAAGTTTTTGTTCTGTTGTATTTTGCAAATTAGCAACAGCATCTCTATTTTCTTTATAAGCCCAATGTGATGCTATACCATTTTCTGCAATCTCATCCATCTTATATGTCCTAATCTGTATTTCAAACAAACATCCATCTATCCCAAAAACTGTTGTATGAAGTGACTGATACATATTAGGTTTTGGCATAGCTACATAATCTTTAAATCTCTTAGGTATTGGTTTAAATTTAGAATGAATTATTCCTAAAACCAAATAACATTCTTGCTCTGTATCAACTAAAATTCTAAGAGCTAACAAATCAAAAATATCACTGAACTTTTTACCTTTATCAAGTTTATTATAAATACTATAAATACTCTTAGCACGACCCTTTATTTCATGCGGAATATTATGTTCATTTAAAAGTTCAGAAACCTCTTGAAGCATCTCTTGAACAGTATTATCTCTTTCTAATTTTGTTTTATTAAGTCTTTCAGCAATATCATAAAAAATATCTGGTTTTAAATAACGAAGGGACAAATCCTCTAACTCACTCTTTATTTTATGAATACCTAAATGATGAGCAATTGGAGCTAAAATCTCTGCTGTTTCTTTAGCTATCTTCTTTTGCTTTTCTTCTGATAAAGCCCAAAGAGTTCTCATATTATGTAATCTATCTGCAAGTTTGACAATAATAACACGAACATCTTCACTCATTCCAACTATAATTTTTTTATAATATTCAATCAAATATTCATTTTCTGTTGAAAAGTTAATTCTTCCTAATTTAGTAACTCCATAAACTAAATTAGTAACTTCCTTACCAAACTTTTCTTCCATTTCATCTCGATCACAATCACAGTCTTCTAAAACATCATGCAATATACCTGCCATTATCGTCTGTGTATCAGAATAAATAGTAGTAAGAATAAGTGCTACATTAAGTGGATGTACAATATATCCTTCACCAGATTTTCTAAACTGACCTTTATGTTTTAAATCAGCAAAATTATAAGCTTCTCTAATAAGTTCTATATTCTCTTCTTCTGGAATGTAAACACTAGCTCTTTTTATTAGCTCTTCTATATCTTCTATCTTTTCATTTTTTGACATGAAATTACCCCCTTATAAAACTTTCTACTTCCTCAATTGTAAGACAAAAAATATCACTAACAATCTGATTAATAGAAAGATCTTGACTATTTTTCCAAGTTTTAGATTTTAAAATTTCCCAAATCTCTTCTTCTTTTATGATAAGACCAGCAAGCTTCAACTCTCTAACTTTTGATCTAAGAGCGGGAAGTAATCTTTTATATAATTCCTCTTCACTACCAAACTCCATATCCACACTACCACTCTTTCCATTATTCTATTATATATTAAT
>CATKEA010000157.1 GCA_949746915.1 uncultured Bacilli bacterium | reverse complement strand
GGTGCTAAATCGATGATTTCCGACCTTGAAAAGATATATAATGTTTCTATATTGGAAAAAAGTAAAGGTTTTTTCATAATTAGTTGCAATTTCGATTGACTTGTTGTAAAAAGTGTGGTAATAATATAAATTGGCAACGTATTAGTTTTTATTAAATATGTTCTTTGATTATTAAATGTATAGGGGTGAATTTCGTGGCGTATAAGATAATAAATTGTGGTGACCATCGTAAAAGAAGAAGTTTTTCTAGAATTAAGAACACGTATGAATTAAAGGATTTATTAGAAATCCAAACAAAATCATATCAGTGGTTTGTTGACACTGGTATAAAGGAAGTATTTGAAGATTTATTCCCCGTAGAAAATTTTTCTGGTACTTTATCTTTAGAATTTGGTGATTATCATTTTGATGAACCAAGATTTTCTATAAAAGAGTGTAAAGACCGTGAAACAACATATGCTGCACCTTTGAAAGTTGATGTTCGTTTATTTAACCATGATACTGGGGAAGTAAAAGAACAAGAAATCTTTTTAGGTGATATGCCTATTATGACTGACAGTGGTACTTTTGTAATTAATGGTGCTGAGCGTGTAATCGTTTCGCAATTAGTTAGAAGTCCTAGTGTTTATTTTAATCGTGAGATTGATAAAAATGGTCGTGAATTAATTACTAGTCAGATAATTCCTACTCGTGGTACTTGGTTTGAATTTGAAACAGATGCAAGAGATGTATTATATGTAAGAATTGATAGAACTAGAAAAGTGACATTAACAACTTTATTGCGTGCTTTTGGTTTATCTAGTGATGAGGATATTAAAAAAGTATTTGGAGATAATCCATATATTGAAAATACAATTTTAAAAGATTCTACTAGAAATACAGACGAGGCTTTAATTGAAATTTATGAAAAATTAAGACCAGGAGAACCTGCTACTTTAGATTCATCTAAAAACCAGATTATTACTAGATTTTTTGATGAATTTAGATATGATTTGGCTAAGGTTGGACGTTATAAATTTAATCGTAAACTTAGTGTATTGGATAGACTTTTAAATCAAACTTTGGCTGAAGATATTATAGTTGATGGAGAAGTTGTTGTTAGTAAAGGAACTTTAATTACTAAAGAGATTCTTGATACATTAAAACCAATAGTTGAGGATGGGTATGGTATAAGGGAAGTACTTGTTAATGATGAGCTAGATACATATAACAAAGTACAAGAGATAAAGATAGTTAATCCAAATAAGAAGTCTGAAAATCTTAGTGTTATTGGTAATGATCAAACTATAGATGTTAAGCGTTTAACAATTTCTGATGTTTATGCTTCAGTTTCTTATTATTTAAATTTATTAGATGGTGTTGGAAATTTTGATGAAATAGATCATTTAGGTAATCGTCGTATTCGTCAAGTTGGAGAACTTTTGCAAAATCAATTCAGAATAGGTGTTTCTAGAATGGAGAGAGTTATTCGTGAGAGAATGACAACTCAAGAAATGGAAGAAGTAACTCCTAAAACATTAATTAATATTAGACCAGTAACTGCTGCTATGAAAGAATTCTTTGGTAGTAGTCAGCTTTCTCAATTTATGGATCAGATTAATCCTATTTCTGAGTTAACAAATAAGAGACGTTTATCTGCCTTAGGACCTGGTGGTTTATCTCGTGATAGAGCAGGTATGGAAGTACGTGATGTTAATCCATCACATTATGGTAGAATTTGTCCGATAGAGTCTCCAGAAGGACCAAATATCGGTTTGATTACTTCTCTTGCAAGTTATGCAAAAGTTGATGATTACGGATTTATTATGACTCCATATCGCAAGGTTAATAATGCTATGATAACTGATCAAGTAGATTATTTAACTGCTGATGAAGAAAATGATGTTATTATTTCTCAAGCTACAGTTACTACAGATGAGAATAATAAAATGATTGATACTCAAGTAACTGCACGTTTTAGAGGAGATAATATTTTAGTAAAACCTGAGCAGGTAGATTATATAGATGTTTCTCCACAACAAGTAGTGGCTGTTACAACTAGTTGTATTCCATTCTTAGAGCATGATGATGCTACTCGTGCATTGATGGGAGCAAACATGCAACGTCAATCTGTACCATTATTAAAAGCAGAAGCTCCATTAGTTGGAACAGGTGTAGAGTATATTGCTGCTAGAGATTCAGGAGCTGCAATTGTTGCAAAAGCTGATGGTATTGTTGAATATGTTGATGCTAAGAGAATAGTTGTTAAAAATAAGGGTGGAAAAGATACTTATTATTTAGCTAACTTCGAAGAGTCTAACCAAGATTCTTGTTATCATCATAGACCATGTGTTAGTGTTGGAGAAGAAGTTAAGCGTGGACATGTTCTTGCTGATGGTCCAAGTATGGATAATGGAGAGCTTGCACTTGGAAAAAATGTTGTAGTTGCATTTATGACATTTAATGGTTATAACTATGAGGATGCAGTAATATTAAATGAAAATCTTGTAAAAGATGACGTTTATACATCTATTCATATTGAAGACTATGAAATGCAATGTCGTGAAACTAAATTAGGACCAGAAGAAATTACAAGAGATATTCCTAATGTTAGTGATGAAGCTCGTAAGAACTTAGATGAAAATGGTATTGTTATAATTGGAACAGAGGTAAAAGAGGGAGATATTTTAGTTGGTAAAGTTACACCTAAAGGTATGGCTGAACTTACTTCTGAAGAGAAATTGTTACATGCAATATTTGGAGAAAAAACACGTGAAGTTCGTGATACATCACTTCGAGTTCCACATGGTGGAGAAGGTATTGTTCATGATGTTAAAATTTATTCACGTAAAGATAATGATGAATTACCTGCTGGTGTTAGTAAAGTAATTCGTGTATATATAGCACAAAAACGTAAGATTCAAATTGGAGATAAAATGTCAGGTCGTCATGGAAATAAAGGTGTTATTTCGTTAATTCTTCCACAAGAAGATATGCCTTATTTACCAGATGGTCGTCCAGTTGATATTATGTTAAATCCACAAGGTGTACCTAGTCGTATGAATCTTGGACAAATTCTTGAATTACATTTAGGTATGGCTGCAAAAACATTAAATGTTCACGTGGCAACACCAGTATTCGATGGAGCTAAAGAAGAAGATATTCATGACATGATGAAAGAAGCTGGAATGGATTTAGATGGAAAGACTGTTTTATATGATGGTCGTACTGGAGAT
Organism: uncultured Bacilli bacterium; assembly: GCA_949746915.1. Classification (GTDB taxonomy): domain Bacteria; phylum Bacillota_I; class Bacilli_A; order RF39; family UBA660; genus CATKEA01. The sequence goes on along the minus strand of CATKEA010000157.1, from coordinate 1,827 downwards.
CCATTTGATAATAGAATTGCTGTTGGTGTTATGTACATGATTAAATTACACCACATGGTTGATGATAAATTACATGCACGTTCTACAGGGCCATACTCTTTAGTTACACAACAACCTCTTGGTGGAAAGGCTCAATTTGGTGGACAAAGATTTGGAGAAATGGAAGTATGGGCACTTTATGCTTATGGTGCTGCTCATACATTGCAGGAAATAATCACTTATAAATCAGATGATGTTCTTGGACGTGTTAAAGTTTATGAAGCTATTGTTAAAGGTCAAGAGATAAATCAAGCTGGAGTACCAGAATCATTTAGAGTATTAATGAAGGAATTCCAAGCTTTAGGACTTGATATTAGTATTATTGATGATGAAGGTCAAGCTTTAGACTTAAAACAAATTGAAGAAGAAGAAAGCAAAGAAGAATTTGGTTCATCAGATACGAATGATATTGATCTTCCAATGCCAAATGATGATTCGGAAGATAGTAATATAGATGGTGATTTAGATTCTGAAGACGATGACTTTGATGAGGAATTTGATGAAGAAGCCTTTGAAGAAGATTTAATGAAGGGAGATGTTGAATAATGATATCAGTAGATAAGTTTGAAGCCTTAAAAATTGGTATTGCGTCTCCTGAAAAGATTCGTGAATGGTCTTATGGTGAAGTTAAAAAACCAGAAACTATTAATTATCGTACACTTAGACCAGAACGAGATGGATTATTTTGTGAGAAGATATTTGGACCTACAAAGGATTTCGAATGTGCTTGTGGAAAATATAAAAGAGTTCGTTATAAAAATATCGTTTGTGATAGATGTGGTGTTGAAGTAACTCGTAGTAAAGTTAGACGTGAAAGAATGGGACATATTGAGCTTGCTTCTCCTGTCTCACATATTTGGTTCTTTAAAGGTGTACCTAGTCGTATGGGACTTGTACTTGATATGAGTCCTAGAGACTTAGAGGAAGTATTATATTTTGTTAGTTATGTTGTAGTTGATAAAGGTATTGCCCCTCTTGAAAATAAACAGACTCTTTCTGAAAAAGAATATCGTGCATATTATGAAAAATATGGTAATGGGTTCAAAGTAGGTATGGGTGCTGAAGCTATTAAAGAACTATTAAAGAAAGTTGATTTAAAAGCTGAGATAGATGAAATTACAAAAGAATTAGAAGATGCTCAAGGACAGAAACGTACACGTTTACTTAAGCGTATTGATGTTTTAGATGCTTTTTATAAGTCTGGAAATAAACCTGAATGGATGATTATGGATTGTATTCCAGTAATACCTCCAGAACTTCGTCCAATGATTCAATTAGATGGTGGTAGATTCGCTACATCTGATTTGAATGACTTATATCGTCGTGTTATTAATCGTAATAATCGTTTGAAAAAACTAATTGATCTTGGAGCTCCAGGAATCATTATTCAAAATGAAAAGCGTATGTTACAAGAAGCTGTTGATGCTTTATTTGATAATGGACGTCGTGGTAGAAGTGTTACAGGTGCAGGAAATAGACCTTTAAAATCACTTTCTAGTATGTTAAAAGGAAAACAAGGACGTTTCCGTCAAAACTTACTTGGTAAGCGTGTAGATTATTCTGGACGTAGTGTTATCGTTGTTGGACCTAGTTTAAAGATGTATCAATGTGGTATTCCAAAAGAAATGGCGTTAGAGTTATTCAAACCACATGTTATTCATGGCTTAGTCGAAAAAGATATCGCACACAATATTAAAGCTGCTAAGAGATTGATCGATAATCGTGATCCACAAGTTTGGGATATTGTTGAAGAAGCAATTAAAGAACATCCAGTCTTATTAAATCGTG
>CATKEA010000156.1 GCA_949746915.1 uncultured Bacilli bacterium | reverse complement strand
TATATGAATTATAACCTTATCAACTTTAACAATATTTTTTATTATCACACTTTCTAATTCATCAACTATTCCATGACTATCAAAAGTACTCATATTACCATCAATCATAACAGTAATTACTATAATATATTTATATCCAGTTGGAATTGAATATAGACTTTCAATTCCCTTTATCTCATCATAATTCGAAATATAATTAACTATTTCTATTCTAGTAGCATCATCAACAGACATATCCATAAGAATATTATAACTTTCCATAAAAATCTCTATACCAGTATATAAAATCCATAAAGATATACCTATACCAACAATACAATCAAACCAATATATATTATATCTACTTAGAAAAATAGAAATAAAAGTAAATGTAGCTATAATTGAATCATTTCTATGATCTATCATGTTTGAATATACTAAAACATTTCTATGTTCTAAATAAACACGTTTAGTATAAAAATATAAAGCTAGCTTAACAACTATAGTAGTAACAGAAACAATTACTAATCCCCATGAAAAAACAACTACATTTTTATTAATTATTGCCATTATCGCATCATAAAAAATCTTTAAAGATATAGCTATCATCGACATACTAATTAAAAACGAAAATATATATTCAGCCTTACCATGACCAAAATTATGATCATCATCATCAGGTACCCTAGAAATTTTATTTCCAACAAAAGTCATAAAAGACGCAAAAATATCTCCAGCACTATTAAATGAATCTGCTATCATAGATTGACTATGACTAACAAAACCTACTGCAGCTTTAATTACCAATAAGAAAATATTAGCTAGAATCCCTAAGATTCCAGCTCTATTTGCACTATCATATCTATTCACAATATCACCAAATTATTCATTAATTATTATCCTTGTTATTAAAAATGAATCAGTTGAATCAGCATCAATCACATTTCCATTATACGCATACAAATATTTGCCAACTTCATCTTCAAAAACGCCTAATTTAGTAAAATTATACGTACTTATCTTACCATTGTCAATATCTTTATTTCTAGTATTATCAACAATAACTGAAACACCATCACTATCATAAATAACATCAATTATCATATTTTCATCAGCATGAAGAGAAGAAAATATCCTAATAAATGCAGTTTTATTATCAGAAATAGAGTCTAAAAATTGTTTTAAGACATCATTATTATATGTTTTATCCTCAGTTATAACATAATAAAAGTCTGAAATAGCATCCGCATAACTATAATCTTCTTCTATATCATATAAAGATACTATTTCCTCATTACTAATTGAACAATACTTTTTATCAACACCATTATCAATATTTCCAAAAACCACATTATTATCACACTTCAAAATATAATATTCATCAAATTTATATATAAACACATTATCTTCAGATTTTATATCTAGACTTCTATCATAAATTTCATCCATTGTAATATTATTATCCCTTAACTCATCAAACAAAGAAACCTCTCTAGAATCAAGACTATATTTAACTTTTATAGAATCCAAACATGATGTGTAATACTTAACCTTACCTTTTGACATAACAAGTTTTTTTGAAAAATTACAAGACTCTGTACTATTTATCAAAATTTCTTTATCACCTTTAGTACAACCAGTCATAAAAATAACAGACAAAAAAACAAGTAAAATTATTATCTTTTTCATAAAATGCTCCTATTACATAATATTACTTAATTTAATCTTTAAATAATTAAATTATACCAAAAGAAAAATGTAAAGTAAACTTTTATTACAAAAGAAAAAGAGAACATATTGCTCTCCTTATCTTCCAGTAGAACCAATTCCACCAGTTCTTTCACCAATAGCGTGATCATTATCAACAAGTAAATACTTTTGAAAAATTACTTGACCAATAACATCACCTTTTTTTATTTCAACGTCATGATCAAAAAAATTATAAAAGGCATACATAAAATGACCATCAGTTGATTCATTACCATAATAATCAGCATCAATAATACCAACACTGTTTGCTAATACCAAACCTCTTTTAAATGGTCCAGAACTTCTATTTAACAACATATAATATTCATCATCCTGACAATATGCTTTAAGTCCAGTTTTCACCAACACAGGCTTTTGTCCTGGAACAAAAGTTGGAATAATAACATCCTCTGCAGCCTCAACATCATACCCAGCAGCAAGTCTAGTACTTCTCACCGGTAAATTAATACCTTTATCTTCAAATCCTTTTGCTACCTCAAATCCTCTAATTTTTGTCATACAACTTCTAACTCCTTCCAAATTTCTACTTTTCCTTGCCTTAAACTTTCCTTTACATCAATTACTCGTTGATTAGAAGATCCTCTAAATCTAAGACTAGGATTTTTCAAATTAAAATCAAACTTCCCATCAACAATAATATCAACATAAGATAATAATTCTTGAGTAACTTCATTATCATACATTTTCCCTAATATTTCATCATCAAATAAGAAACCAGAATAACACCAGATATCCTTACTATCTCCATATACTTCCTTTACTCTTCTAAGCAATGGCAACAACCCTCTTTGATTTTCAACTTCTAAAGGTTCTCCTCCAAGTAAAGATAATCCTTTAATAAAATCTGGCTTTAAATTTTCAATTATATCTTCAATTTCTTTTTCAGTAAAATCATTACCAAAATTAAAATCCCAAGCCTCACTATTAAAGCATCCTGGACAATGATGTCTACAACCACTTACAAATAATGATACTCTAACACCTGTTCCATTAGCAACATCACATCTTTTGATAGATGCATATTTCATATAATCAACTCCTATAAATGTGTAACTCTTGACTTAATTTCCTTAGTTTTACCAACATTCCAGAAATTTTCACCTAAATACCCGCATGTTCTTCTTGCAACATTCATTTTATTTTTATCAGTATTTCCACAATTTGGACATTCCCATTCATACTTATCATTTATCTTTATTTCACCATCAAAATCACAAACATGACAATAATCAGACTTAGTATTAAACTCTGCATATTGAATATTATCATAGATAAACTTAACTAATGATTCTAAGGCCTCTAAATTATTTTTCATATTTGGAATTTCAATGTATGATATAGCTCCACCAGAAGAAATTTTTTGAAATTCACTTTCAAATTCTAATTTCTTAAACGCATCTATATGCTCTCTAACATCAACATGATAAGAATTAGTATAATAACCTTTATCTGTAACATCCTTGACTTCACCAAATATTTCTTTATCTATACTAGCAAAACGATAACAAAGACTCTCAGCTGGTGTCCCATATAAAGCAAAACCAATACCAGTTTCCTTTTTCCATCTTTCGCAAGTTTCCCTTAAATATGTCATAACTTTAAGAGCAAACTCCTTACCTTTTTTAGTAGTATGACTGACTCCCAACATTGCTTTAGTCATTTCATATATTCCAATATATCCCAAAGAAATACTAGAATATCCACCTTTTAATAATTTATCAATCTTCTCACCAGATTTAAGTCTAGCAATAGCGCCATATTTCCAATGAACTGGAGAAATATCAGAAGTAGTCCCTAACAACGAATAATGTCTACACATAATTGCTTCAAAACATAATTCTAATCTTTCATCTAATAATTTAAAAAATTTATCCATATCTTTTTTTGCATAAAGTGCAATTTGTGGAAGATTTAAACTAACAACACCTTGATTAAAACGTCCTTCAAAAACATATTTACCATCCTCGTCTTTCCAAGGAGCCAAAAAACTTCTACATCCCATTGGACTAAATACATTCCCCTCATAATTTTCACGCATTTTCTTAGCAGAAATATAATCTGGGTACATTCTCTTTGACGAACATTTTACTGCAAGTCTTGTCAAATAGTCATATTTACCACCTTTCAAACAATTATGTTCGTCAAGAACATAAATCAATTTAGGAAAAGCTGGTGTAATATAAACACCTTTTTCATTTTTAATTCCCTGATAACGTTGTTTTAAGATTTCTTCAACAATCATAGCATTTTCTTCCAAATACTCATCATTTGCATCTAAATTTAAAAACAAAGTCACAAAAGGAGACTGACCATTAGTAGTCATTAAAGTATTAATCTGATATTGAATAGTTTGCACACCAGCAGCAAGTTCAGACTGTAAACGATCTTTAGCAATAGAAACAATTAAATCATCAGGCATCTTATCTTTATACTTATCCACAAGCTCTTTATAAAATTTATTATAACTCTTCCTTAAATATTTACCTAGATGTCTAACATCAACTGATTGCCCACCATATTGACTACTAGCAACTGCTGCAATAATTTGAGTCATAACGGTACATGCCACTTGAAAACTTTTTGGACTTTCAATCATTTTGCCATTCATAACTGTACCATTGTCTAACATATCACCAATATTAATTAAACAACAATTAAAAATAGGTTGTAAAAAGTAATCAGCATCATGAAAATGTAAAATACCCGCATCATGAGCCTTACTAATCTTCTCAGGAAGCAATAATCTCTTAGTTAAATCTTTAGAAACCTCACCAGCAATTAAATCTCTTTGTGTTGAAGCAATAACAGCATTTTTGTTAGAATTTTCTTCCATTAGTTCCTTGTTACTATTTCTAATCAAACCAAGTATTGATTCATCTGTAGTATTCTGTTTTCTAACTAGCATTCTATTATATCTATATACAATATATTTCTTTGCCAACTCAAAGCGCCCAGCTTCCATCAATTTAAATTCAATAATATCCTGAATATCTTCAACAAGCATTCGCTTCTTATTTAAATCTTCAATATACTTTTGAATTGTGGCAATTTCTTTTTTCTTTGCTTTTTCATTAGAATTTACTTCTTTATTAGCTTTTTCAATCGCAACAGCAATTTTTTTTCTGTCATAATCAACAGCACGACCGTCTCTTTTAATTACTTTCATTTCCCATACTCCTTTGTAACTTTTTTAAGATATATACATCATATCATAAAAAATCAGTATTTTTTGTTGCTTTTGCAACAAAAAATGGGTTATAATAAAATTGATATTGACGTAAGATACTAAAATTGATATTTACAAAATATCAAACTAAGGAGTTGACACAATAAATGGAATACCTAGATAGTCTAATAAGATATAGCAAGATTTTACCTTACATAAAAATTAAAAAAATTGACAAAAATTCAACTATTACAAACTATATAGCTAAAAGAAATCAAATCTACATATTGACAAATGGCGAAGCAATGCTAATAAGATATGACACAAATGGCAATAAAACCATCATTGAACATTTTACAGAAGGAAATATTTTTGGAGAAATGTTCTATTCAGTAAACACAAGTAATGAACTAACTGTCATAGCAAAGAAAAACTGCAAAGTAATATATTTTAATTATTCTGATTTAGTAGAAAATAATAACTTAGAATTACTAAATATATTAATAAGCATTCTATCCAACAAAGCAACAAATACTAATGATCGAATTGAAGTACTAACAAAAAGAACAATTAGAGAAAAACTACTAGCTTACTTTTCATCGATATCATCAAAATATCATAGTAAATCCTTCACACTTCCCATGTGTTATAGTGACTTAGCTGACTATCTCAGTATCGACCGTAGTGCAATGATGAGAGAAATAAAAAATCTAACCACTGAAGGTTTTATAAAGAAAAACAAGAAAAAAATCACACTTCTGTATTAAAAAACGCCTAAGCATCTATGCTCTAGGCGTTTCTCCTTCTAAATTAATTTCTTTTATATGCTTAGGTTTCCTTTTTTCAACAGGTAAAGTTTCAACATAAACATCTCTCTCTAACCTTTTCAAACAATTAGGACCATACCATTCTTTCATAATTTTCTCTATATTATTATATGAATAATATTTTCTACCTTCAAAATCATAAAGTTTAACAGGATAAACATCATTTTTCAAAAACACTGGTTCATGCATAAACTTTTCCCAAGGAACAGAAATTGGCTGAGATACTAATTTAGACTTCTCTGACCATCTAGAATACTTATTACTAAACCATACAACAAAACTTTTAAATGGTATAGGATTTATATGAATATTATCTAATAATACTATAAATGGCATAACTATTTTTACAACACTTCTACAAACCTCATCAATAAACTTATTTTCATTAACATTGTCATAAATAATAACATCAACAAAAATTCCATTCCCACGTTTACAACGATTCTTTAACAAAAAATTTACTTCCTCAATATATGTACCTCTTTTTCTAACTTTCATAGTTGGACCCATAATGGTGTTATACCTTTTATCAATGTCGTAGCAATCAAAATAAAAATCATTTCCTAAATCATTCTGCATTGCCTTAACAAATTTTTTCCAATCTTTTCTAGAAATAGCAATATCCATATCATCATCCCAAGGAATAAAACCTTTATAATTACAAATCCCAAGAGCACTACCAGCAATTAAACAATATTTAATATTATTTTTTTCACAGACTCTGTGAATTTCATCCATTATTTTTAATATTTCAATCTGTAGCATCCTAACAGTAACCTTAGTACCATCAGAATAAACCTTCAAATCATAATCAATATTACTTTTATCAATACAATCACATTTCTTCATATATTACACTCCACTTTAATAATATAATAATCAAAAACATTTTTCAAGTTAAAGCTACTACTCTTTTATCTTTATTTCTAATAACTTAGTAAGCATTAATGCCTGTTCAACACTAAAAATATTAGTTTTAATACTGCCCAAATCTGTTCTAATGCCATATATATCATTAGATGAAAAATCAACATTATAAAAAGAACACTTAACAATATCAGTAGAAATCATACTAGAATTTAAAAAACAGCTCTCTTTAACTTCACTAATTTCATAAAATCTTGCTTCATCAAGAATATTCTTATCAAAAATAACATTTTTAAATTTCACCCTAAAAAATGACGAGTATTTTAAATTGCAATCTTCAAACTTCACATTATCAAATGAACAATTTTCAAAAGTTGAACCAACTAATTTACAATTTATAAAAAAACACCTATTAAAACTTCTATCGACAAAATCTTTATTAGAAAAAGAACACCCATCAAAAATAGTATCCCAAAAATCAACATTATTAAAATGAACCATTTCAAAATCAATTTTATTAAAAAAACATCCATCAATGGTTACATTTTCTATATAAAGAACATTTTCTGGTAAAACAGAAATTCTTCTATCATAATAAATATCATCACTTACCATTTTTTCAAAAGTTGAATCTTCTAACACTCTAATCTTCGGCTTAACATACTTCATAAATATCACCATTCAAATTATATCATATACAAACTTTAGAAACAATGAATGCTATAATAACAAACATTACAATTAAAATTTTTTTTCTCATAAAATATCCTTTCCTAATATAGAATTAACACAAAATTATTATAAATTTTATCCACAAAAAAGCATAACTTTATTTTTTGTAAAACCTTTACACCCCCCCCACAATTTGGTATAATATCCACAGAATAGAGGTGATTTGAATTGAATGTTTTTAAAAAACGAATTGTTTTATTTTCTTCTCTTGTAATTATTATCATTGCTTCGCTTTTTGCTACTACTCTTCTTCTTAACTCTAAACACAAAGCTTCAAACAATGATAAACCTGACTCTCTTATTTCAGATAATAAAATAATTCAAGATATTTCCCCTAATAAAGCTGAGGAAATGTACGATGAACTAACCGAAAAATGTACTGGTGTTCTAATATGGGATTTAAAACCTGGTAATGAAGTTACCATTGACAAACTTGATAATACTAATGCCTGTAAAAAAGACGATCATTACTCTAAAATGATTGGTTATACATACGATAAAGATAAAAATGTTATCATTCATGTCAATGTCTTAAAAAAACAAGAAAACAAACTATACAAACTAGATAGTACATTTGTCGGTGAGTTTAAAGAAGAAAATCTAAGTGACTTATTAGATTTAGGGACAACCTATAAATATACTTATCAGAAGAATAATGATAACTATAAACTAACAAAAGTAGAACTTATGTAAAAAGGAGAAATATAAATGACAGAAAATACTTTAAATAAAACAACCAAGAAACAACGAGAGAAAAAGAAAATGTTACTCTTCGTCATTTTAACAGTTGTAATATGTGCAGCTATAACAACTAGTTTCGCTCTATGGCAATTAACATTAAAGCAAACAGATAAAAACGTAATAACAACTGCTTGTTTCAACGTAAAAATGATGAATGAAAGTGACTCTATTACTTTAGATAATGCTTATCCTGTTACTGATGAAGATGGTATGAAAAATGATGGTTATACTTTCTCTATCAAAAATGTCTGTTCATCAGAAGCATATTATCAAGTAAACTTAGAAGAGTTAACTACTGAGTTAAAACAATTATCTGGAAAATACATCAAAGTGTCTTTAAATGATAGCAAAGGTAAAAATCTATATAACTATACTTCTGCTGAAAATACTCTTGAAAATGCCTTATCAGCTCGTAAACTAACTACTGGAAAACTTAATGCCGAAGAAGAAGTTACTTATACTTTAAAACTATGGATGGATAAAGATACTCCTGCTATTGATGAAGTTATGAATGCTAGTTTTAATAGCAAAATCACTATTGTTGTAAGTAGTGCTACTGACAATAATCAAGATGATACCATCACTACTGAAACTGAAAGTAAAAATGATTCTGTTTCTAAAGATGATGAAACTATTACTATAACTATTAAAAATGATAAACCTATCATTGAATACTCAACTGATGGAGAAAACTTTATTAAAGTACCTCCTAATACAGAAATAACTTTTGAAGAAACCTTTACTGAAGAAGGTCCACATACTATCTATATTAAAGATGAAGATGGTAACATCAAAGAAGTTATTATTGATACTCCTAATCTAGATCAAACTGCTCCTAGTACTTCTGTTACTTCAAAAGATAAAGATGATGGTAGTGGCCTTGAACTATCAGTTAAAATTGAAGATGAAAAGTCTAATCTTTCTGGTTATCAAATAACTACTGATAATATTGAACCTACTGAATGGATTTCAATTTCTGGTAAAGATACAACTATTACATTTGATGCTGAGAAAGATAAACTTTACTACATCTGGACTAAAGATGAACTTGGTAATGTTACTTCTCACAAATATTATACTGATGTAACTGCTCCTACTCTTAATCTTTCCCTTGGTTCTAAACTAACAATCAACGCTACTGATAATCTTTCTGGTATTACTGCTTATAGTGTTTCTTCAAAAAAAGGTTCTTATTCTTGGATAAACGTTGAGAATAATCCTCTTTCTTTCACTAAAGAGCTTGAAATAACTGAAAATGGATTACTATATGTCAGTGTTAAAGACTATAGTAACAACATTACAACTAAAGAAATTGATACTTCTTTGATTGATGTTGATGCTCCTACTATCACTAGTGTTTCTGGTAATCCTAACAACTGGACTAAAGATAATGTTACTTTAACAATTAATGGCGCTAATGACACTGAAAGTGGACTTCATAATGAAGCATATAGCTTTGACAATGG
>CATKEA010000155.1 GCA_949746915.1 uncultured Bacilli bacterium | reverse complement strand
TGTTGTTGTCCATTGATATGCTACTACTCCACTTTCTTGGTCTTTTATCGTTACTTTTATATTATCTGATGTTACCCAACTTGTTGCCTTTACTATACTAAATGTTGGTGGGGTTACATCACATGATTGGGTATTACAACTTTGACTTTCTCCTTTTACTGCTGTTGGACACGTTTGTCCATTATAGTAACTTTTATAATATACATCTCTTGTTTGGGTTCCTCCTCCACATGTTTTACTACATGTACTCCAATTACTATTTCCTGTCCTTATTGTTTTACTACAACAATCCATTGTATTACATTCTCTAATTTCACTTTTCTCTGGTATTTCCTTTTTGGTATATTTATCTGTTGCTATATTTCTCTGAGTTCCTCCTCCACATACTTTACTACATATACTCCACCCTGTCATCTCTATTTCTGTTCCTTCTTTATATGGCGTATAGTCTGCCCCTGTTGTTCCATCTCCACTTCCTGATTTTGCTTGTTCTATATTTCCTACTCCATCTTTAAACCAGGCATATACTCTTCTTGGCCTTCCATCTAAACTTCCACTTAGGGTTAAGCTCTTACTTGTTTGATATCCTACCCAACTACACAAATTGACATTACTTGATTCTTGCACACACATCTGTTTTACTCCTGAACCATTTGGGTTATCTTTGGCATTTAAGTTCGCTTTTACACTTAAGCTATTATAACTTCCTCCATTTCTTTCTATTGTGATTGTTCCTGTTGGCGATATTTTATCTATTTTTATATTATAACTTATTGTCTCACTTTCATTTCCATACATATCATATGCTTTGAAATATACTTTCCCTACATAGTTACTACTTATTACAAAACTTCCCATTCCTGTTACTTCATTTGCACTTAACTCTATCCAGTTTTTATTATCATACGAATATTTATATTTACTTATTCCTGCTGTTGGTCCTACTCTTTCTAAATCATATGCTATAAACTCATTATACAAATTATTTCTTGTATAATTATTATCGTATTTGTTTCCATTTTTATCATTATATCTTATTTCATAATCCATTATGAACTTCCCTTGGATACTTATTCCTCCTTCTGGTAGTTCATTTGTATTATCACTTACTACATTTCCATTTTTATCTTTACACATCAAATATGCTTTATATGTGTAGTTATTTCCTTTCTTTCTTGTTGCTTGGATTGTTCCACTACATTTGATATCTTCTTCTTTGACATAATTCTTTCCTAGTAATGTTTCATATGTAAAGTTATACTTATCATGGCTTTCTATAAATCCACTTTTATATTCATCTATATAGACATTACTTGCTTTTAGGGCTGCATCTATCAATGCTTTTAATTTCTTTTCGTTTTGATTATACATTAATTTTGATACACTTGGTATTGCTATCATTAATACTATTCCTATTATCACTAATACTGTTAGTAACTCTATTAAGGTGAATCCTTCTTTCTTCTTTTTCATATAGCTTTTTCCTTCATTTTTTTTCTGATTTTGACTCTTCCATTACTTTAACATCAGAGTTAGTGTTACTATTTTCAAACTTATAAAACGTAGTTATATCCCTGTCTATAAAAGAAGCTCCTTTTTTTAGATATAGAGTACAAATGACATCTCCAATTTCAACATCATCACCGATTTTTTTATTTAAAACAATTCCAACACTTGGATCAATCTTATCTTCTTTAGTTATTCTTCCTCCTCCAAGTTCTAATGATAGTTTTCCAAATTCATAAGCGTCCATATCAATAATGTGACCTTTTTTAGTAGAGTGAATTTCTTGAATATTAGTACTTACTTCTAACTTATCAATATTTCCTCCTTGACGTTTTATCATTTCTAAAAATTTATTGTAAGCACTTCTGTTATGAATTAATTCATTTACCTCTTTACTAGCTTCAAGAACGCTTATTCCTTTTCCCATTGCAATCATTTTACTTGCCAGTGCTTTTGATAATTCTACAAGATAGTTTTCTTCTTTTTCACATAATATATTTATTACTTCTTTTATTTCTAAAGCATTACCAATAGAAGTTCCAAGCGGAATATCCATATAAGTTATCATGGTTTCTACATTTCTTTTGTATCTTGCACCGATTTTTCGCATTATTCCTGATAATCTTATAGCATCTTCTTTATTCTTTAATAGAGCTCCTTTACCTACTTTTACATCTATTACAATATTCTTAGCTCCACTAGCAATCTTTTTACTCATTATTGATGATGCAATTAATGGTATTGATTCAACAGTTCCTGTTACATCTCTTAGGGCATAGATTTTTTTATCTAGTGGTGCTAAATTAGCTGTTTGAGAAGTAATTGCAAAGCCAACTTCTTCTACTTGATTTAAAAATTCTTCCTTAGTCAATTCTGTTTTAAATCCAGGAATACTTTCTAATTTATCTATTGTTCCTCCTGTATGACCTAGGCCACGTCCACTCATTTTAGGAACTTTTAATCCACTTGCTGCTACGATTGATGCAATAACTAAAGTAGTTTTATCTCCAACACCACCAGTTGAATGTTTATCAACAGTTATTCCTGTTATTTTTTCTAAATCTAGAATATCTCCACTCTTGATAAAAATATCTGTTAAGTAATATATTTCTTCATCATTCATACCATTTATACAAATAGCCATCAAAAGAGCTGACATTTGATAGTCAGTAATGTTCCCTTTCATGAAATTGTTAAATGCATATTTTAATTCTTCATTATTTAATGCAAAACCAAGTCTTTTTTTATTTATGACATCAACTATACTCATTTATGTCAACTCCTATCATAGTTTAATTATACGGTAATTGCTTCTAAACTTCAAGTTTTTAATCATATAAAAATTTCATCTGACAAATTAAAAGGCGATATTTTAAGCAATATCACCTATTATTATCCTAATTTTCTTTTGATTAATTCGGCACTTCTTTTAGGATCTTCTAGCAGTCTTTTATAAAGAACTGTTTCTTTTCTTAGTTCTTTAATTAGTTGTATCTCTTCTTTAGATAAATTGATACCATACTGACTATCGTTTTCAGCTACTTCGAACTTATCTACACCTAATAGGTACGTAATTTCGACACTTAAAACGTTAGCTAAATCAATTAATGTATCAAGAGTTGGTGTTCGTGAGCCATTTTCATAGCAACAAATACTTACTTTAGTAACACCAATTTCCTTTCCAAGATTCTCTTGAGTCATTCCTTTAGCTTTTCTTGCCTCTTTCAATCTTTTACTTAACAAAAGCACATACTTCACCTCGTTATTTTCAATTATAGTGAAATAGAAGCAGAGATTAGCTAAAGTTAGCAAATAAGAAACTTTTATTAAGCTTCTTATTCAGTTTCTTCTTGAGTTGCTTTAGACTTAGTTAAAAAAGTTACCTTTTCTGCAATAACATTTATTGTGTACTCTTTGGTTGTTTCACGTTCTATTACCCTGCTCTGTATTCTTCCTTTAACACCTACTATATCTCCTTTGTTGCAATATTCAACTGTTGATAAGGCAACAGCATCCCATAATGTACAATCAATAAAGTCTGTGTCATATTCACCATTCATATTTTTAAAACTACGGGGAATAGCTAAAGTAATAAACGAGAATTTTTTACCATTTTCACTTTCTTTTAATTCGGGTTTTTTTACTAATCTTCCCACTAAAACTATTTGGTTTAACATTAGTATCTCCTCCTTTCTGGAAAGTTATGATACAAAAGTCTAAAAAGTTTAACAAATTAATAAAAAGAACAATCTTTTTACCAATTTTACCCAAAAGAAAAGAATTCTATTTTAGAATTCTTAAATTTTCTTCGATTTTAATATTTTAAAACTTAAAGTTTATACTTTTATAAATTTCTTTTTAATAGTTGATTTAGTTCAACAGCATACTCCATTGGTAATTCCTCTCGGAATTTCTCTAAAAATCCTAAAAGAATCAATTCAGTTGCTCTTTCTTTATCAATACCTCTACTCATTAGATAGAATAAATTATCTTCACTAATTTTTGATACTGAAGCTTCATGTTCAATATTACTTGAATCATTAAACACCTTATTCGTAGGAATAGTATCACTTTTTGAAATATCATCTAATATCAAGGTATCACATTTTACAATAGATTCACTATTAATTGCACTTTTTTTGATATCTACTATACCACGATATGTAGCGTTTCCTCCATTACTTGCAATACTCTTTGATAAGATATTACTTTTAGTTCTTTTACCTAGGTGAATCATTTTGCTTCCTGTATCTTGTTCTTGATTAGCTGTTGCAACACTTATAGTAATACAAGTTCCAGTTGAATCATCTCCCTTTAAAATACAACAAGGATATTTCATTGTAACTTTACTTCCGATATTCCCATCAATCCATTCCATAGTCCCATTTTTTTCTACAAGAGCTCTTTTGGTAACTAAATTATTAACATTATGAGCCCAGTTTTGAATTGTGGTATAACGACACTTACTATTTTCTCCTACAAATATTTCAACAACAGCAGCATGAAGTGAAGATTCACTATAACTTGGAGCTGTACATCCTTCGATATAATGAAGTTCACTATTATTATCAACAATTATTAAAGTTCGTTCAAACTGTCCCATATTCTTAGATGCTATTCTAAAATAACTTTGTAATGGTCTATCTAACTTAGTATTAGGTGGAATATAAATAAAACTTCCTCCACTAAATACAGAACTATTTAAAGCTGTATACTTATTATCAGTATTTGGGACAATTTTACCAAAGTATTTTCTAGATATTTCTGGGTAGTTCTTTAAGGCATCTTCTATGGAAGTAAAGATAATATTTTTAGACTTTAACTCATTAATCATATTGTGATATATTACTTCACTTTCATACTGAACTCCTATTCCCATCAAGTGTTTTTCACTTTCAATAACACCTAAAGAGTCTAGTTCATTTTTAACATTAGTATTTATATTATCCCAACTATTCTGAATACGATCTTCTTCACTTGTTTTATAATAAATTATCTTTTCAAAATCAACATCAGCGGATGGTCCAAAATGAGGAAGTGGCATTTTAGTAAAATATTCAAAACTTTTTTCACGATATTCTTTTACCCAATTATCTTCATTTTTTATTTCTGATATTTTTCTTATATTATTTAGATTTAATCCTTTAATTTCCATCTAAACACCACTTTTCTATTTTGTTTATTTTATTACTTTTTTTATACTTTCAAATGGTAGTAAAGCACATTTTTTTCTATTTGGCTGTTTATATATTTCATTATATACGATAAGTTCTCCAAGAATATTTTCATCATATGGTTCTTCATTTAACATTTTTTCATATTCATTTACAATTACTTTAGCTTCTTCGATAGTTTTTCCAATCAATTCTTTTATCATAATAGATGTTGCAGAAGTTGAAATAGCACAGGCTTCTCCATCAAAGCAAATATCAACAATTTTGTCATTTTCAATTTTATACATAATATCTAAATTATCGATACAGCTCTCATTATTTGTATTTATTTTTATATAACTAGGATCATCTGTTAACTTTTTATGTTCAGGATTTTGATAATTATCTAGTAATATTTCTCTTCTTAAATTCGGATCCATTTTATCACCTCTATAATACTATATTAAATATATCTTTACTATTTTTTAGTGCATTTATTAATCTATCTATTTCTTCCTTTGTATTATATAAACAAAAACTTATGCGACAAGTATTTTTCACATGTAATTCATCTTTTAAAATCTTTGCACAGTGATTTCCTGCTCTTACACAGATATGATAATGGTTAAGATAAACTGCTGTGTCTTGAGCGAATACTTTGTCTATATTAAATGCAACTGTTGCTCCTTCAATATTTTTATTATATACAATAATATCAGGTATTTCTTCTAAACGTTTTATTAAATATTTTTTTAATTCTATTTCGTAGTCATGAATTTTGTCCATACCAATTTCAAGTAAGTAATCTATTGCTCTTCCTAAACCTATGACACCTGCGATATTTGGAGTTCCTGCTTCTAATCTTGTTGGTAACATTTTATATTCAACCATACCGTCGGCCTCAAATAAAGAGTTCATTCCTCCACCTACTATTGTTGGCTTTAGTTCATCTAATAATTCGTATTTTCCATATAAGACTCCAACTCCTGTTGGTCCTAACATTTTATGAGCTGAAAATGCAAGAAAATCAATATTATTTTTTTGAACATCAGTTTTCATATGCGGAACACTTTGAGCACCATCAACTACAAAATAAATATTCTTTTCTTTACATAGCTTTCCGATTTCTTCAATTGGTCTAGTATCACCTAAAACGTTTGTGACATGGGCTAATGATATTACCTTTGTATGTTCAGTTATACTATTTTTTACATTTTCCATTAATACTATGTTTTGTTCATTTAAAGGAATATATTTTACAATAATACCTAGTTCTTTTTCTAGTTCTAACCATGGTAAAACATTAGAAGCATGTTCTGCTTTAGTAATTAAAACTTCATCACCTTTAGATAAATGATATTTCATAAAACCAAATACAACTCGATTAAGTGAATCAGTTGTTCCTGATGTAAAAATGATTTCGCTTGTTTTATCAGAGTTTATAAATTTTTTTACTTTATCACGGACACCTTCATACATCATATCAACTTTTAAACTATTGTCATAATCTCCACGGTGAGCATTGGCAGTATAATTTGTATAGTAATCTACAATACTGTCAACTACTTGAGCTGGTTTTAATGTTGTTGCACCATTATCAAAATAAACTAAATTGGTGTCTAGTATTTTAAAATCTTCCCTATTCATACAGCACCTCCTTTTAAAATAGATTTTTTAATTCTTTTTCAAAAAGATCTCTCTCATCTTTTTCTAAAATCATCTTACCTAAAATAAATGATTTTATAAATAATTTATAACAATCTTCCTTTTTGATTCCACGAGACATTAAATAAAATAGGTCTTTTTCTTTAAATTTTCCTATGTAAGCTGCATGATTTGCTTCAACATCATAATTTTCTATAAACAAATTAGGTTCTATTACAGACTTATTTTCTTTCATATAAATTATTTTATTATCTTGATTGCATGTACATTGGCTAGACGTTTTATAAACATATCCATTTATACTGAAGGTCATTTTTTTATCAGTCTCGCTTAGACCATAGTTATAAATATGACTGACTGTTTTATTTACATTATGTTTTACATCAATTTTATAAAAACTTTCTTTATAGTTTACAGTACTATAATTGTATATTACACTTGCTTGATAACCATTTAAATTAATAGTAATATTATCATTATTGTCTGTTGCTAACTTATTTGTGATAACTTGTGCATTTTCTGAAATATTATATATTACTTGATTACTATCATTTTTTGACAGAATATTCACTTTTAGCTTTACACTATTTTCTACATTTATTTCAATGTTAATATTTGATTCTTTTATCCATATATTTAAAATTGTATCTTTGAATATTTTAATATTAATAGCATTTTTACAATTGGTAATAATTACAGAGTCATCGCATTCATATTTTATCTGATTGTTATCTAATAATATTCTATTCATAACTGCTTGCTTCTTCCATTGCATTTATCATTTCATAACCTTTTTTTTCTATTTCAAAGGCTAATTCCTTAGTTCCTGATTTAGTAATTTGTCCTTTTAGCATGACATGAACAAAATCTGGTTTAATGTATTCTAAAATTCTAGGATAGTGCGTAATCATTAAAATAGAGGTATCTGGGTGTTCTTCTTTATACTTATTAATATTACTACATACAACTTTTAAACTATCAACATCAAGACCACTGTCCAACTCATCTAAAATAATAAACTTAGGTTTTAATATTTTCATTTGAAGAATTTCGTTTTTCTTTCTTTCTCCTCCAGAAAAATCTTTATTTATTGCTCTATGCATCATAGTTTTATCCATTTGTAAGTCATTAATACATGAATTCATTTCCTTCATAAATTGATAAATCCCAACTTTTTCTTTAGTTATACTAGTTAGGGCTGTTCTTAAAAATTCACTATTTGTTACACCTTCTATACTAATTGGAGACTGATTGGCTAAAAATATTCCAAGTCTTGCTCTTTCATCTGTTGGCATTTTTATAATTGATTTATTGTCAACTAGGATATCACCTGATATTACAGTATAATCGTTACTACCTAAGATTGTTTTAGATAGTGTGCTTTTTCCTGTACCATTTGGACCCATGATAACATGAGTTTCTCCACTAGCTATATTTAAATTAAAATCATTTAAGATTGTTTTATTATCTAAAGATTTCACTACTAAGTTTTTCATTAATATGTGCATGATATCACCTACTTAATTTTATCACTTTTTGGATTAATTTAAAAGTATTATTAGTATAACATATATCGCTATTTTTTTTACACTTATTTCCATTTTTTTGATAGATAAAATTTTAATTTCAAACAAAAACTAGGTTTAACTCCTAGTTTTTTAATTAATTAAATATTTTTTAGGTGATACTGATAAAATTAAATATACATAAACTTTCCATTTTCTTAAAAGATTATATTTGATATGGATTACTAGATGTTCCGTCACCTGTTTTTAATTTAGCATTACCATTTATAGTTATTACTGGTCTAACTAAAGCCTTAACTGTTGCTCCTTCATTTGTATTAAGTCCAACACTATTAACAGCAAGATAAATAATAGCTTGTTTGTAATAACGATGGGGAGTCATGGTCCAAAAATTTTGGCTACCACCAATTGCTAAATACATATCAGGATTACTCATATTCATATTCTCAAGTATTCCCCCTTTTGAACCAGCAAATACTGCTTCATCTGCTGTTAACAAAGCAATTGGATAAGTTAACTTTCCGTTTCCATATTTAGCCTTAGTTGTAAATTTATCATTATCTTGCTGACATACTAATGTTGGTTCAGTTACACCAACTGCTGTTCCTACTCTTGATGAGCCTTTAAAAATTGTATTGTAGGTACTCCCAAATCCATATTGAGTGATATCACTCTTGCTAACCCAATCATTATATCTATAATTCGACCAATCACTTTCCATTGTTCTGTCATTACAATAAACACTATCAATAATTAAATCTTCTGCCTCAGTCCCTTTAAGATTTTCTTCATACCAACTATCTATTACTGTTTTTATTTTTGAATCCCCTATATTTCCCTGAGCCTCTAAATAATTGTATGTATTTATTTTACCTGTCATATAGCCAACATAGGCATTATCATTAACTACTTCATTCCATACACTTTCTCCAATAGTAGTTTGACTACCTGTAGCATTACAATTGCCATTATTAGGAATTCCATTATATATAAGTTTTACTCCATATCTTTCTGTAGTCCTTACTATTTTCCAACAAAACCCACCAAACAAGATATTATTATTATCAACTTTTCCACGATAAAAATAGACTTCTAAATTATTATTTGTCTTAGTTGTTGAATAAACCCCAGATTCATTAGTATCTTTAGTAAGGGCATTATAATTAAGATTGTTATCAATATCACTTCCACGCGATTGTGACTTAATATGAGCATAAAGACCATCATTACTTTTAATTGTTATTTTATTATTTCCTGGCTGCTTTAAATTAAGTTCCCATGAGGCTAGACTAGTTTTAGCAATGAATATAGATAATATTATTACTATTATAGATAACAATACAATTAATCTTTTATTTTCACACCATTTTAAAATTTTTTCTTTCATTATTTTTACCTCTGTACTATTATTTTAATTATAACATAATAGTAGATATAAGTATAGAAAAAAATTTACATTAAATTATCTTTTTTAGTAACTTCTTTCTTCTTATTAAGAACATCTTCATAATACTTTTTACCATATTCCATTGTTTTTATTTTTTTCTTCAAACCATTTTTTCTCTTAACACTATAGCTTTTTCTTTTCATATAATCACCTCAATAATAGTATTTACCAATTATGTATAAAATATCTGATGTAAATTCATAATATTAATGGATACTCGCTGTATTCACAAAACTAAGTGTAATTAATACACTTCTCCTTTTACAAAGGAGTTTTTCTTGTATATAAATAATTTAAGGAGTGATATTATTAATAATTGTTTATTTTGTAAAATTATTAGAGATGAAGTTTCTAACTATACTTTATATGAAGATGAGATATTTAAAGTCTTCTTAGATATTAATCCCTCTACTAATGGGGATTGTTTGATAGTAACTAAAAAACATATTTTAAATATTTATGATATAGATAATACTACATTTAAGCATTTACTCGATGTTGAAAGAAAAATTTTCGATTTACTTAAGGAAAAACTTAATTGTATAGGTATGACAATAATTCAGAATAATGAATATGGACAGGAAGTTAAACACTTTCATGTTCATATGACACCAAGGTATAAAGATGATAAATTGAAACATGTATATGATTCAAATGGACTTATAAAATTAGATGATATCTATAAAACAATAAAGCCGCTATCATAAAATAGCGACTTTATTATTATTTTTAGTATGAAACACATGCACCTAAGATGATAGCTAAAAGAATATATAATACAATGATGATTACATATCCTGTTCCACCTCTAGAGCATTCATTTCCTGTATTTTGACATGACACAAGTAACACCTCCTTTTAATTAATTAGATATATGCGCCTAGAATAATTACTAATAAAATAAATAATACTAAAACTATAGCAGAATTTGATACATAGTTACTCATAATGTATTCCTCCTTTTTTCTTCTACTCACATTATTTTATGGCAAGTAGTAATAAAAGGTTCTATGTTATCACAAAATTTATTCAAATTATTGTAATTTATTCTTAGATTTGTTATGATATATTTGTATTTTAAAGGAGGCATAATAATACATGAACAAAAATAGCAAAAAAGTTTTAGCTTTATCATTAGCTACTCTTCT
>CATKEA010000154.1 GCA_949746915.1 uncultured Bacilli bacterium | reverse complement strand
GGTAAAGATTTCTTGACTAGTGAAAGAAAAGTAGTAGTTTGTTATTTTAATTTATTGAAAATAGTTTGTTTAGTTTTTATTAGTTTTTGTCTATTAATTTTTTGTATTTGGAAAAGCACTTCAAATAGTTGTGAGGTTTTCTCTTTAAATAGTTATGATGATAAATATTTGATAAATGGTTTGGTAGTTAAAAAGCCTAATTTTAATTATATTGTTATTAATTCTGTTTTGACAAATCGAGATGTTGATGTTGAAGTATATAGTTTTCAGTATTCTTTTTATGCGGATGGATTACTACTTTATAAAGCTGGTGATACATCTTCTTATGTTCATAATAAAAAAAATCAATTATTTTCTTTAAGCAAACTTTTAGAGGATATAAATGTTTTTGTTAATGCTTCAGTTAATTCGTCTTTACATTTGCCATTTTTTAAACACATGTATTTGGAAGTTTATTATGTAGATATAACTCTTACAAATAAGTTGTTGGTTATTCCTATTAAGCTTAATAGGGTGTAGTTTAATGATTGTATTGAAGACTTTTTTCTATTACTTTGATTTTTTTTAAAATTTTTCTTGCTAAAACAGATATATCATGTTAGAATAGTTAACCGTTAAATAGTTTTTTAGTAATGGGGGATTTATGGTATGAAGAAAGTAATAGGACTTTTACTATGTATTATGTCAGTTTGTTTTTTTGTTCCGACTGATGTAGTTAATGCTAAAACTAGTGTTAATGCTAGTTTGAATAGTAAAGTTGACAAGATTAAAAAAGGAGAAGAAATTGTAATTACTTTGAGATTTAGTAATTATGAAGGAATAAAGAAAGGTATTAATACTTACAAAGCAGCTCTTAAATATGATAAAAATATATTTGAAGAGGTTAAATTAAGAAACTTTAAAAATAAAAGTGGTTGGGAAAATTTGAAGTATAATGAAGCTACGCGTGAGTTTGTTGCCATAAAAAAGACAAGAACTATGGTAGATGAGGATGTTGTTCAAATTACACTTAAAGCTAAAAATGATGTTAAACCACAAAAAACAGTTGTTATGTTATATGATATGATGGCATCTGAAGGTAAGGATGATATACTTTTAAATAGTGTAAGTAAAACCATAAGTATTGTTGAAGAAAAAACAACTCAAGATGATAAAGAACAGTCTAATTCTAGTGAAAATAATAAGGTTGATAAGATTGACAAAGTAAGTAGTAGTAAGTCTGATGATGAAGATAATATTGATGATTTAGATGATACTAATGATATTTTAGATGATGAGAATCTAGGTAATGATAATAATGATGATAGCAAGGATGAAGTTTCTACTGATGGAAAAATCGAAAAAAGTGGTATTAGTCCATTATATTTAGTTTTAGTTGGTGCCATTGTTTTTGTTAGTGGAACTTTAGTTGGATATTTTATTAATAAATCTAAGCAGTTTGCTGTTAATAATAATAGTGATGTTTCTAATATAGAAAATTCTAATGTTAGTGAGTCTTCTAATGTTGTTAATAATACAGAAAATTCTAATGTTAGTGAATCTTCTAATGTTATTAATAATATAGAAAATTCTAATGTTAGTGAGTCTTCTAATGTTATTAATAATACAGAAAATTCTAATGTTAGTGAGTCTTCTAATGATATTAATAATATAGACAATTCTAATTCAAGTGAAGTTGAAAATAGCAATCATAATAATAATGGTATTAATAATATAAGTATGTTAATATTCTTATTGTTAAGCTCTATATTCTTACAATTTGTAGGAAGTAGTGTTGTTTATGCTCAGTCTCTAGATATAGATAGTGATTTTGATTATGAAGATGTAGATTTTTTACAAAGATGTTTAATTCATTTAGAAGTTTTATCTGATGATGAGATTAAAGAATTTGATGTAAATGGAGATGGAAAAATTACTGCTGCTGATGTTACTCTTACAGTTCAAGTTATTGAAGATATTTTAGATTATGATGTTGAATTATTTGAGTTTCAATTTAGTAATTATTATCCATTAAAAGGTGATTCTCTTGAATTAACATTTGATGGTAATGTTTCTTATGGTGCAGAAATTGAAAAATTAGTTATAAATAATCAAGAATATGCTGTTTCATTGTCTTCTGATGGATATTCAGTATCTTTAAATGCTGGAATTAAAGCAGGAATTAAGGAATTTCATATAACAGAAGCACTATTAGATAATGGTAAAACAACTGAAATTGATTATGTACAAAAAGTAGATGTTTTGAAAGCTATGCCAAGAATAGAAAATTATTCTGTTGTTGAGAATATTAGAGATCAAAAATTAATGATTTCGTTTGATATTAATGATAAAGATAATAGTGTTGTTAAATCTGTATTTAAAGTGTTTGATGAAAATGCAAATCTTGTTAAATCTCAGATTCTTGTAGATGGTAGAAATAAAGTAGAATTTGATGTGCAAGATGGTAAAAAATATAGAACTAGTTTAGAAGTTTCTTATGATTTAGATACAAATAAATTAGAAGAAAGTAAAGATAATACAGGGGTTATCAAGTTAGAGAAGGAAGTAATATTAGTTACTGACTACAATTTTAAAATCAGAAATGTTAAAACTTATAAAAATGGTGTACAAAATAGTGATTTTGATAAAAATGAAAAAATAGAACTTAGATTTGAAAGTTCTAATAGTACTAAATATGAACCTGTTAAAGTAAAGGTAAATGGAAATACTTATAATGTAACAAAACGTGATGGCAAATATGTAGCTATTATTAATGGATTTTCTGTTTCTGGAAATAATGATATTTTTATTGAAGAAGTTGTATTAGAAAATGGTAAATTGTTTGAATTGGTTGATAACAATAAAGTTTCCGTTAATGTTATTAAAATAAAACAAAAGCCAGTAGTAAATGATCTTAAACTTTCAGAAGATGGAAGTAATTTAAAAGTTCAATTCTCATTATATGATGAAGATGATACTATAAAAAGTGTAGCTGTCATTTTATACAATGAAAAAGATATTGAAATTGGAAGAAAGTATCTTTCAAGTGCAGAGATAAAAGCTAGTGATGTTGTTATGAGATTTTCAACTAACTTAGCTTCTAAATATAAAGTTAAAGTTGATGTTACTTATAATCTTTTAAATAATACTGGAATTATTAGTGAAATATTAGCAGAGAAAGTTTTTATTGTACCAGTTAAAGCAGTAATTACTGATTCATTTTCTAGTAATATTTATCCTGCAAAAAAAGATATTATTATGCTTACTTATGTTATTGAAACTAATTCTTTAGTAGATGTTTATAAGATTCGTATTAATAATATTGATTGTATGGTTAGAAAAACTGCTGATGGTAAATACAATTTAGTTTATCAAGTGAAGAATATTAGTGGTATTGAAGAACTTGTTGCAACTGATATAATTTATAAGGATAACAGTGTTTCTAAAGTTAATAATGTAATAAAAGTAGATGTTTTAAAAGAAAGACCTGTTGTGTCAGAGGTAGTGAAAACAGAAAATATCGAATTATCAGAAGTTGGTTTTGAATTTGACATTATTGATAGCGATAATAGTTTTGTAAATGGTAAAGCGATTTTAACTAATTTATTAGATGGAACTGTAGTAGAAAAAGAGATAACTAGTGGTCATAATATTTTAAATTTTAAGGTTGTTGGTGGAATAGACTATAAATTAAATATAGAGTATACATATGATCTTGATACTAGTTCTTTAGATGGTATTGATGTTAATGATAATAGAGTAACTGAATATATTTTAAAAGATGAAAAGGTGCATTTTGATGTTATTTCTAATATTGTTGATGATAGTAATTTATCTTATAATTTAATTGATTGTTCTATTTATTTTAAGGCTAATGGAGTTGCTGTACTTCGTTTTAGAACTGAAAATGACATTGATTTAGATTCATGCGTAATGAGTGTTAATGGCAAAATGTATGATATTGTTGAAAATGATAATTATTATATAGTAGAATTATATGATATAGATATTATTCAATTAAATGGTATTTTAATGAGTGCAATTTTAGGTAATAAAGATATTATTTCAATTAAACATAATAAAAGTTTAGATTTTAAGATAGATAATTTAATGGAAGTTATTGTTGAAGAGGTAAAATAATTTTAATGAAAAGGAGTTTTATTAATATTGCTCCTTTTTTCATTAAGGTAAAAAATTAATGTTAAGTTTGATAATTTATTATATATTGTTGTTTTTTGATAGCTTTATTTAGTTAT
>CATKEA010000153.1 GCA_949746915.1 uncultured Bacilli bacterium | reverse complement strand
TTATGTTTATAATTAATATTTTAGAAATGCTTTCTTTAATTTTTAATAGTTTAGATTTTACTAAAATAGTTATAGCCAAATTATCGATAATTAATATTTTGGGGTTTTATATAGTTTTATTTTTAGTATTAGAATTATTAATGAGAAAGAAGTTGTATAGTTTTTTGCTTATGTTATTTGTAATTGGGTATTTTTATTTTAGAGTTCCAATTACTTCAAAGTTAATTATGATTGATGTTAAGCAAGGTGATTGTCTTTTGCTTGTTAGTAATAAAAAGGCAGCTCTTGTTGATGTTGGTGGTATTAAAAACTATAATGGAGATGATAATAATTATTTGTTTATGCAGGTAATACTTCCTTATTTGAAATCACTTGGTATTAAAAAGATTGATCATTTATTTATTACGCATGGTGATTATGATCATTTGGGTAATGCTTATGATCTTGTTAACGAGTTTAAGGTTTTGAATGTTTATTTTAATAATGGTGAGTTTAATTATAATGAGAAGAAGTTAATAGGTCTTTTGGAGAAAAAAGGGATTTTATATAGAAAGTTGGATGAAGGTGATAGTATAAATTTTGGTGATTTTAGACTAGTGCAGTTAAATAAGTATTTTGGTGAGGAAAATGATAATAGTATGATTTTGTATGGTGTTTGTCTTGAATATTCATTTTTATTAATGGGTGATGCTAGTTTAAAAAGCGAAAATTATATTTTATCTGCATATAATTTGAAGAATGTAGATATACTAAAAGTAGGACATCATGGATCAAAGACATCGAGTGGTAAAAAATTTATAGCAACTGTAAAGCCCAAGTATTCTCTTATTTCAGTTGGTCTTAATAATAAGTTTAATCATCCATCAATGTCAGTTATAGAAACATTAAAAGAGTATAATAGTATAATTTTAGAAACAAGATATTTAGGAAGTATAGTTTTTAATTTGGAAAGCCGTAACCAAAAGTTATTAAAACCATAAAATATATTATGACGCTAACGTTTAGCGTTTTATATAGATGAGAGGATTACCTCTCTTTTTAGTTGAAATAAATTTTTAAATATGGTACACTTGTTAAGTGATAAGTATAGAGGTGGAAAATGATTAATATTACAGAAGATGAAAGAGTTATTTCAGATAATGAATATTTAAATATCATTGAAGAGATTTGTACTAATAATGAATTTCTTAAAACTAAAGATATATTACATCATGGTTTAACCAGATATGATCATAATATGAGAGTTTCATATTTTTCTTATAAAATAACTAAGTTTTTAAGATTGGATTATGTTTCAACTGCAAGAGCAGGTTTATTACATGATTTTTTTCTTGAGAGTGGAAGTAATTGTAAAGGTTATGAGAGAGCTAAGTTAATATTAAAACATCCTAAGTTGGCTTCAATTAAAGCAAGTGAATATTTTGATTTGAATGATAAGGAAAAAGATATAATTTTAACACATATGTTTCCTGTTTCTCCATTTATTCCTAAATATATGGAGAGTTGGATTGTAGATATTGTTGATGATTTTGTTGCTATTTGTGAAAAAGGATATTCTTTGAGAGTAGAACTTGCTCATGCTATGACATTCTTAGTATTGATATTTGTTAATTCAATGAAGGTGTAAGTAACACTTTTTTTGATTATTTTTTTATAGTGTGTTATAATTATTAATGATTTGTTTAACATTATTTTTTATAGATAGAATTATGTTAAAATAATCTATATGTCTCCGTAACTCAGTTGTATAGAGTAACCCTCTCCTAAAGGGTAAGTCGCCAGTTAGAATCTGGCCGGGGACACCAGATTTAAGGATAACTCGAACTTTTTATTCGAGAGTAATAAATATTAACTAGAAGTACCGTCTAGTTTTTTTGTTATTTGAGAATGGAAGTGATGAGTTTTTTATGAAAGTAGAAGTAAAAGAAT
>CATKEA010000152.1 GCA_949746915.1 uncultured Bacilli bacterium | reverse complement strand
TAAATAAATTATTATTCACTAATAAAAAAGAGGCCTATGCCTCTTCCTCTTTTTCATTTAAGTTTTCTTCATCACTAACAGAATCTTCTTCAACAGAAGCCACTTTAGCAACTGTAGCAACTCTCTGCTCATCTTTAAGATTTATTAATTTTACGCCTTGAGTAGCTCGTTTCAAAGTTGATATTTGATTCATTGGCATTCTCATGATTATACCACTATCAGTAATAATCATTAAATCTTCATCACCATTTACTGATTTTAATGAAACCAACATACCATTTTTTTCAGTTACATTCAGAGCCTTTACACCTTTACTACCACGATGTGTTAACCGATATTCGCTAATAGGAGTCTGCTTACCATATCCAAATTCTGTAACTATTAAAATTTGAGAATCAGAATCAACAACTTCTGCTCCTACTACTTTTGATCCTGACAAATCAATTCCACGAACACCTGAAGCACTACGCCCCATAGCTCTAATTTCATCTTCCTTAAATCTAACCATTCTACCATTTGAAGCACCAATTACTATTTCATCATTTCCAGTTGTTTTATGAACAGCAATTAATTCATCACCATCTTTTAAAGTAATAGCTATCTTTCCACCATTTCTAATACTTTCAAATTCAGTTAAACTAGTTCGTTTTACTAAACCATCCAATGTAACAAAAAATAAATATTCAAACATTTGTTCGTTAGAGTTTATAGTTATAACAGAATTAATATACTCACCTTTTTCCAATGGAAGTAAATTAATAATTGGCAAGCCTTTTGACTGTCTACCAAATTCAGGTATCTCATAACCTTTCATTCTATAAACTTTTCCTCTATTACTGAAGAACAATACATAATCATGTGATGATAAACTTATCATTTTTTCAACAAAATCTTCTTCATTCGTTGCCATACCTTTAATACCAACACCACCACGATTCTGTGAACGATAGGTATCTACTGGCATTCTTTTAATATATCCTTTATTTGTCAACGTAAGTAATATATTTTCAACAGGAATTAAAGACTCATCTTCTATATATTCAATCGCAGTCATATCAATATTAGTACGACGATTATCACCATACTTATCCCTAATCTCAAGTAACTCTGTTTTTATTACTTCTAGAACTCTCTCATCACTACTTAAAATTAGTTTTAATTCAGCAATTAATTTTATCAATTCTGCCAATTCTGTTTCAATTTTTTCTCGCTCTAAACCAGTTAAACGACGCAATCTCATCTCTAAAATAGCATTGGCTTGAGCTTCACTTAAACCGAATTGTTTCATTAACCCTTCGCGGGCCTCATCATCATTTTTAGCAGCCCTAATTAATTTAATTATTGCATCAATATGATCTAAAGCAATTTTTAATCCTTCCAAAATATGAACACGTTTTTCAGCATTTTCCAAATCAAATTTTGTTCTACGAACAATTATTTCTCTTTGAAAATCAATATATTTAACTATTATATCTTTTAAACCTAATGTTTTAGGAACACCTTGATCTAACATTAGAAAAATAATACCATAAGTCGTTTGAAAAGAAGTATGTTTATACAATTTATTTAAAACAACTTGTACATTTGCATCTTTCTTTAAAGTAATAGTTATTTTTATTCCATCTTTTAAATCAGAATGATAATCAGCTATACCATCAATAATTTTATTATGAACTAAATCGGCTACTTTATTCTTTAATTCTAAAGTATTAACACCATACGGAACTTCATCAATAATAATATATTGCTTTCCATTTTTTTCTTCTATCTGTGCCTTACTACGTACAGTAATTGTCCCACGACCAGTTTCATAAGCCTTTCTAATTCCACTATTTCCCAAAATAGTAGCACCAGTAGGAAAATCTGGACCCTTTATATACTGCATCAAACCATTTAAATCGATATCTGGATTATCAATATAAGCAACACAACCATCAATAACCTCCTTTAAATTATGTGGAGGAATATTAGTAGCCATACCAACTGCTATACCAGTAGTTCCATTCACCAAAATATTAGGAAACCTAGAAGGCAATACAACAGGTTCCCTCTCAGATTCATCAAAATTAGGCGTAAAATCAACAGTATTTTTATTAATATTTCTAAGTAATTCCAATGAAATTTTTGAAAGTCTAGATTCTGTATAACGCATTGCTGCTGCTCCATACCCTTCAATATTACCAAAATTACCATGACCATCAACTAACATATACCTATATGAAAAATCTTGTGCCATACGAACCATGGCCTCATAAATTGAAGAATCTCCATGTGGATGATATTTACCCATAACATCCCCGACTATTCTAGCACTCTTTTTATGTGGTTTATCAGGAGAATATCCTGATTCATACATAGAATATAAAATACGCCTATGAACAGGCTTTAAACCATCTCTAAGATCAGGTATAGCACGAGCAGTAATAACGCTCATTGAATAGTCCAAAAATGAATCTTGAACTTCTTTTACTATATTATTTTGTTCTAATCTATCCATTTCTACTCCCCCTAAACATCCAAATTAGCATAAGTTGCATTTGTTTCAATAAATTCTCTACGAGGCTCTACTTCCTCACCCATTAATTTAGAAAATATCTCATCAGCTTGTACAGCATCATCTACTGTAATTTGACGCAAAATACGTTTATTTATATCCATTGTTGTTTCATTCAATTCATCAGCATCCATCTCTCCTAAACCTTTCATACGCATAATATCGTACTTAGTATTAACATTAAGTGTAGCCAAATATTCATCACGTTCTCTATCATCTAATACATACTTTATAGTTTTCCCATGTTTTATTACATACAAAGGTGGTTGAGCAGCATAAACATGCCCAGCCTCAACAATAGGCTTAAAAAACCTATAAAACAAAGTTAAAAGTAAAACTCTAATATGTGAACCATCAACATCAGCATCAGTCATAATAATTATTTTATGATAGCGTAATTTTGACAAATCAAAATCTTCTCCAATGCCTGTACCAAAAGCTGTAATAATAGTACGAATCTCCTCATTAGACAATGCTCTATCCAAACGTGCCTTCTCAACATTCAAAATTTTTCCACGTAATGGCAAAATTGCCTGTGTCATACTATCTCGCCCTTTTATAGCAGAACCACCAGCCGAATCTCCTTCGACTAAAAAAATCTCACTAACTGATGCATCTTTACTCTTACAATCAGATAATTTCCCATAAAAATTAGTAACATCTAAATCGCCTTTTCGTCTTGTCAATTCACGTGCTTTCTTAGCTGCAACACGAGCTCTAGCAGCAGTTAACGCTTTTTCAACAAGAACCTTTGCTTGATCAGGATTTTCTAATAAAAATCTTTCCAACGCTTCAGAAAATATTCTATCAGAAATTCCACGAACCTCAGCATTACCAAGTTTTGTTTTAGTTTGCCCCTCAAATTGAGGATCAGGATGCTTACATGAAATTATCATAGTTAAACCTTCACGAACATCATCACCAGTAAGTGGATCATCATTATCTTTTAATTTTCCAGAACTTACAGCATATTTATTCATTACCCTAGTAAGAGCCCGTCTTACCCCCTCTTCATGTGTACCACCTTCTGGAGTATTTATATTATTAACAAAGGAATAAATGCTTGAATTATAGCTTTCATTATATTGAAATGCAACTTCCAAAGAAATATCTTTTTCAGAACCACTAACATCAACAATCGTTTCATGAATAGCAGTTTTATTCTTATTTAACATATCAACATATTCACTAATTCCACCATGATACAAAAATTCATCTTTTTTACCATCTTCTCGTTCGTCTAATAACATAATACGCAAACCACGATTTAAAAAAGCCAATTCACGTAAACGATTTTTTAAAATTTCATACTCAAATACAGTAGTTTCAGTAAAAATCTCTGGATCAGGCTTAAAAGTTACAGTTGTACCAGTTCTATCATCAGAACAGCTATCAATTATTTTTAAATCATCCTCTGGATGACCACCATTTGAAAATCTTTCAAAATAAACATTACCATCTTTATATACACGCACTTCCATCCATTCACTAAGCGCATTAACAACGCTAGCTCCTACACCATGAAGTCCTCCAGATACCTTATATCCACCTCCACCAAATTTTCCACCTGCATGAAGCACTGTATATATAGTTTCTACTGCTGATTTACCAGTTTTTGGATGAATACCAACAGGAACACCTCTACCATCATCTTTGACTGTAATAGTATTTTCTTTTCCTATTATAACTTCTATATCATCACAATAGCCAGCTAAAGATTCATCAATAGCATTATCCACAATTTCCCACACCAAATGATGTAACCCTCTAGAACTAGTTGCACCAATATACATTCCTGGTCTTTTACGAACTGCCTCTAATCCTTCTAAAACCTGAATTGATGATGAATCATATACTGCTTCTTTTTTTTCTTCTTCCATTTAAATTCCCACCTTTTCTATTAAATTACCTGCATGTACTTCAATTATCTTTGCCTCTTTTAATAAACTTTTATTTATATTTTTTAAATCAGTTGTAGTAATAAAAACCTGAATATCATCACGTAAAAATTTTATAATTTTATTTTTTTTCTTATTATCAATTTCACTAAAAATATCATCAAGTAATAATATTGGAGATGTCTTATGAACATCTTTAAAAATTGATATTTCTGCCAATTTAAAAGAAATTAAGGCAACTCTATGCTGACCTTGTGAACCAAAAATCCTAATATCATCATTACCAATAAAAAAACCAAAATCATCTCTATGAGGACCATATAAAGTAGATCCTATTTGTAATTCCTTACGTCTATTTTTAATAAATTTCTCAGATAATTTCTTTGAAATACATTCAGCAGAAAAATCTTCTAACTCAATATTAGGAATATACTTAATCATTAAATTATCAATTTCAGTTATTTCTTTAAAAATATTTCCAATATTAGCATTTATTCTAGTAATAAAATCATTACGATACTTATAAATTATTACAGACTTTTCAATAAGTTTTTCAGTCAAAACATCTAAATATCTTTCATCAGATAAATGGTTTACATACATCAGCTTCAGATACTCATTTCTAGTTTTCAATATCTTATTAAATTCATTATAAATTGTTATATACTCCTTATATAATTGACTAATCTCAATATTAAGTAAATTTCGTCTAACTTGTGGAGAATCCTTAATAATAGCAATATCATCAGGACAAAACATTATAACATTCATATTAGTAATATAATCAGATATTCTTTTAATTTCTGTTTTATTTAACTTAACAACCTTCTTTTGTTTATTAATAACAACTTCTAAATCTTTTGGAATCTTATCAATTTTCAAAGATCCTGCTATCTTTGCTTGTTCTGCACCTTTCTTAATAAGAAAATTTTCATTTCCATAACGATGAGATTTAGTTATTGCCAAAATATAAATACTTTCCAAAATATTAGTTTTTCCTTGGGCATTATTTCCAATAAAAATATTCATATGCTTATCAAATTTTACAGAAATCTTATTATAATTTCTGAAATTTAATAAATTAATCTTAGTCAAAATCATAAATACACCAATTATCTGTCATATAATCACCTTTTGTTAAAACTAATACTCCCATACATACATGTATATTATAACATAAAAAGGTATAAAAAAACACAAAAAAAGAGTTATTTAACTCTTTTTTAACATAGTTCTTCTACTCCTCAACATATATTCCAAACGACTTGCTCTAAGTATTTGATTATCTAATGAAAATTTTGAAACATTAACAGAAATTCTAACACCATTTTTAAATAAAATAAATGTTTCATTGTTTTCTTC
This sequence comes from uncultured Bacilli bacterium, assembly GCA_949746915.1. Taxonomy (GTDB): domain Bacteria; phylum Bacillota_I; class Bacilli_A; order RF39; family UBA660; genus CATKEA01. The sequence continues at coordinate 969 of CATKEA010000152.1, read as the reverse complement.
TACAACATCTAATACATCTTTTAAAGACAACCAGGAACAACTTTCTAATTCTGGTGATTCTGTTGGAAAAAAAATTAAATTATTAGTATCCTCAACCACAATTGGTAATTTATATTTAGCATTTAATATTGCTCTTGATCCATCTACCCTACCTTGATAAGAACTGCCAAAATATTGACAGCTTTCATCCATTATATTATAACCTGACGTATTGATATAATATTCTCGATCTTTCTCAACTACTTTAGTTTCATTACTATTTATACTAATTACAGCCATAGTGTTTTCATTAATTTCATAATTATTCATATTATTTCCCCCTAATTTGCACAAAGATTTTCCGGAAATTTCTTTTTGCAGCCTTATAATATCAAAGAAAATTGTCGAAAATTGTCTAACTATGTAGAAAAACAAAAAAAAATTCACATTTCTGTGAATTTATTATTTTTAATAAGTTCTAATTGGCAACACTAACTGAGTTAAAGTTTCATCTTCAGATGATTTTAAAATAATTGGTTTAATTTCACCAACAAAAGAAATTTCCACTTTTTCTGTTGAAAAAGATTTTAAAGCTTCCATCATATACTTAGCTACAAAAGAAATTTTAATATTCTCATCATTATTTTTATCAATAATCATCTTTTCTTCTACTCTACCAATTTCAGCTGTAGACGATTTAACCATCAATTTATTTTGATCTATTTCAAAAGTAACTATATTTTTTTCTTTATCACTAGTTAAAATACTAGCACGATCAATAACATTATATAAATCATTGATATTAGCTGTAATTTTAAGTAATGATTCTTCTGGTAATAAATTAGTTGTATTTGGATAAGTACCATTAATTAATCTAGATTGAAATAAAATATTATCATATTTAAATAATATCTTATTATTAAATATATGTAATTCTACTAAATCATCACTATCATTCATTATTTTTGTAAATTCTACTAAATTTTTACT
>CATKEA010000151.1 GCA_949746915.1 uncultured Bacilli bacterium | reverse complement strand
TTCATTTTGACGCCCACAGCGACAATCTTTATTAAACATTTTATTTCCTCCTATCTAGTTTATTATATTAAGAACAATAACATAGATACATTGCCTTTGCCTAAGAAAATAAAATATTTTTATTAAAATGGTAATTTCATATTCCCATTTGTCATTTGCTTCATCATTTTTTTCATCTGTTCAAACTGTGTAAGCAATTTATTAACCTCCTGAACTGAAAGACCACAACCTTTAGCAATTCTTGTTTTCCTACTAGCCTTAATTATATCAGGATTACGTCTTTCTTTTGGAGTCATAGATAAAATTATAGCTTCAACATGACTCATCTGTTTTGGATCTATATTAACATTAGTAAGTCCCATCTTTTTAGCACCTGGAAGTAATTTCAATAGATTTTCAAGTGGCCCAAGTTTTTTAATTTGCTTCATAGTTGACAAAAAATCCTCTAAATCAAATTTTCCACTCTGCATTCTTTTAGCCGCTTTTTCTGCCTCCTTTTCATCTATTGCTTCACTCGCCTTTTCAACAAGTGAAATAATATCTCCCATTCCGAGAATACGTCCAGCCATTCTTTCTGGATCAAAAGTATCAAGGCCATCAAGCTTCTCGCTGACACCAATAAACTTTATCGGAACATTTGTCAAATGTCTTACAGATAATGCAACACCACCTCTAGTATCTCCATCTAATTTAGTTAAAACAACCCCTGTTAATGGCAAATCACTATTAAAACCTTCTATGACATTAATTGCATCTTGCCCCATCATAGAATCAATTACCAATAAAATCTCATCTGGATGAACATTCTTGACAATATTATCAAGTTCTAACATCAACTCTTCATCAATATGAAGTCTTCCAGCTGTATCAATTAAAACATAATCACATTTATTTTCACTAGCATATTTAAGTGCGTTTAAACATATTTCAACTGGATTTTTTTTACCTTCTTCATAAACTTCAATATTAAGTTGTTTTCCAAGCTGTTTCAACTGATCAATTGCTGCTGGTCTATATACATCACAAGCCACCAATAATGGTTTTTTAGCATGTTTCTTACGTAAAAAATTGGCTAGCTTTGCAATTGTTGTCGTTTTACCACTACCTTGTAATCCAACTAACATAAGAGTAGCTGGATTTCCATTTAAATTAAGCGATTTACTCTCACCACCAAGTAATTCTGTAAGTTCATCCTTAACAATTTTAACAAATAAATCACCTGGTTTTATACTTTTTTGTACTTCTTCACCAAGCGCTTTTTCACGAACACTATTAGTAAACTCCTTTACAACTTTATAATTAACATCAGCTTCAAGTAAAGCAAGTCTAATCTCACGCATAGCATCACTGATATTATCTTCAGTAATTTTACCATACCCCTTAATTTTATGCATTGCATTTTGCAAACGATCTCCAAGTGTTTCAAACATTTTGTCTTCCTCCTAAAGCAAAATTAATAATTTTTAAACTGTAAATTATTTTATACTCATTATCAATATTATCAGTAAGAAAATATCTAATAATAGAAAATATAACATAGATTAATCATAATATAAATAAATTTCTCAACAACTACATTATATAATACCTACATTTGTTTATCAATATAAAAAAGAAAAGGCTAGCACAAACTAGCTCTTTATCAATTAGTCCACCTGCTAACAACATTACAATTACTACTCTGTGGAAGAGGATTTGGCAACTCTACTTTAACAATCAAAGGTATTTGAAATGCTGAACCAAAAGCAAGACAATTTCCAATTTGAAGTCCCTTTTGTTTTTCAATAGTTTCTTCTGTAATATTAGGAATCATCTTTGTAATATATTCTATATCACGTGGATGACTCATTTTAAATATTAAAAAATTAGAACATTGTGAAAGAACAGTATCACTTAAATCAACTGGTCTTTGTGATATAAGATTCATTACAACACCATATTTTCTTCCTTCTTTGGCAATACGATCAAAAATATTATACCCAAACAAAAACTCATCAGTATCCCTCTGAACATATCTATGGGCCTCTTCTAAAAAGATATTAAAAGGAATGCTACCACGTTCTATTTTTTTAGAAAAATCAAATATCAATCTAGACATAATCTTTACAATTGATTTAGCTACAACATCATCAATATCTTCTAAATTAATATTAATAATTTGACATTTCCTATTATCTTTTATTATCAAACTAGTTAAATATTGATCTAAAGTAACAAATTGTGGATAATCAAAGAATTTAGCCGTTGAACCAATTAATAACTCATGAAGTTTAACTTTTAAAGTTATAGCATCAGCATAAACATTTGGATTTCTAAGCCATCCTTCACTAATAAGTGCAAAATTTAAAGCATTTTCCATATCTGCCAATGTAAACATCTGGGCTTTTTCTGGTTCATAATTATTAAACTCTGCTTTTATAAAACTATTAACATATTCTGTCAATAATACACGTTCAGCAAATTCTCCAGCAGAATCAATTAAGAAACATTCTTGAAGTTTTCTAGTATATCCAATTCCTTGAACTACACTATCCAAATTAAAATCTGGTGTTGGACATGTATGAAAAATAGAAAATATCTCATCACGCTTACTAGCTGACATCTGATTAGAATAAAGAATTGCCATTATTGCACTAGCTATCAAATGATTTTTATATTGAAGTGCAGTATCATTAGATTGTGAAAAAATCTTAACAAGCTTCAAAGTCTTCTCAATAATTGAAAGTTGTGTGTGCGTAGTAGCATTTAACAATAATGCCATATCAGTTACACCAAGTAGCCAAATAGGTATTCTAAATATATCGCCTTGATGAGGACTATTAAAATTAGTTGTTAAAAATCTATAATTATAATTAGGATTAACCTCGCCAATTCTTGAAAATGCTGTATAATATTCACCTGATGAATCAAAAATCAAAAAATTGGATTTATATGGAACAAAGTTTGGAATATAAAATACATTTTGTAAAAGTCTTGAAACACCACAACTCTTTCCACTACCACTATTTCCAAATATACACATGTGATTACTAAAAAGTTCATTCATGCTTGCATAAATAGTTCTATTATCGTAAAAAGTACTAGTACCAAGTGTTATATTTCCAAACTTGTTTTGATTTAAAATCAAAGTATACTCATCATCATTAAGTGTTCTAATTGAAGAATCTAAACTAGGCTTACGTAAAACACCACCAACAAATCTATCTCCAACAATTTCTCCAAGTAATCTAACACTAACTTCCTTATCGTTCAAATCACGAACCTCACTAAGAATTTTCTTTTTACTATCTTCAATAACAAGTGGCATATTCATAATATCTGTCGTTATATGAGCATCTTCTCTTATTTTTACACGAGCATCACTTTCACCAATATATACAATTCTTTCAAACATAATTTTCATCCCCTTATATTAGTTCTTCTATTTTTGCAATTGTTTCTTCATCCAAATTTCTAATTAATCTTCTTATTTTTATTCCTCTGTTATATAATCTTAAAACTCTTTCAAAAAATTCTAACTTTTCTTCAGTATTTTTTAATTGATTATATACAGCATTCCTACTTACACCCATATTAATAGCAATTTCTCCTAAAGAGAAATCCCTAAAATAATACTCTTCAAAATATTCTTTCTGTTTTTTAGTAAGTAATTCTCCATAATAATCATAAAGAGAATTCATATACAACTTTCTATCCATACTTCACCTACATCATATCTTTAAATAATCCATAAATATATTTTTCTATATCAAATACCTGTAAATCTTCTTTTGCTTCTCCAAGTCCAATATATTTAACTGGTAAATTAACTTCTTCTTTAATAGCCAAAACTATTCCACCTTTAGCTGTTCCATCTAATTTAGTCAAAACAATTCCTGTAATATCAGTAATTTCTTTAAAACTTTTAGCTTGACTAATACCATTCTGTCCTGTTGTAGCATCTATAATCAACAATGTTTCATTAGGTGCTTCTGGAATAACTTTCTTAATAACACGATTAATTTTTTCAAGTTCCTTCATCAAATTCACTTTATTTTGAAGTCTTCCAGCTGTATCAATCATAACAACATCATACTTTTCTTTGTAAGCTTTATCAACACCATCATAAATTACACTCGACGGGTCAACACCTTCTTCTCTTCCAACAAAATCAACACCAGTTTTAATACTCCATTCTTCAAGCTGTTTTGTAGCACCTGCTCTAAATGTATCACCAGCAACAAGCAAAACTTTCTTACCTTCATTTTTAAGCTTCCATGCAAGTTTACCAATTGTAGTTGTTTTTCCAACTCCATTAACACCAACAAATAATAGTACTGTAGGAGAAGTTTTACTAAAATTAATCTTATTAACTAAAACCTCATCATTAACATAAATAATAAACAATTCATCAACAATAACTTCCTTTAAATATTCTGTTGATTCAATTTTTTCCTGTTTTACCCTCTTTCGTAATCTATCTATAAATGACATTACTGTATTAACACCTATATCCGCCATTATTAATATTTCTTCCAGTTCTTCAAAATATTCATCAGTTACCTTATTATACTTATTAGTCAAATTAACTAACTTAGAAACAAAACCTTGACGACTTTTAGTAAGACCTTTTTCATATATTTTAACTTCATCTTGAACATCCTCCCTAGAAACTAAGTCATCTTTTACCTCTAAATCATCAGTAGAAGAAATTTCATTAGAATTAAAAGTTTGCTCCAAATTACTTCCACTATCATGATCATCCTTAAACATATTTTTAATTTTATTAAATAAGCCCATAACAATCCTCCTGTATATATTTATATTATATCAAAAAAACAAAGCCATTACCACGAATTAAACAAAGAAAAATAAAATAAGTATTATTTCAAATAAACTAACCAAAATATTAACAGTAACTATTTAATATATCTATAATCCCTAAAAAATAAAATCTAAGCAAATTACCTAAACATATTCTAAACTATACTACTACATATCTTATATTAAAACATAAATTAAACATGTAAACAAGTTAAAAAGAAATATAAATTTATAGACAAACTATTAAAATAATAGTATAATCATTATCGGTTAGTTCTTTAATATAAAAAACAACTATTAAGAAAGGAGTAATTATGAAAATAGAACAATCTGAAACAAAAATTATTGTTTTAGGTGGTCTAGGAGAAGTTGGAAAAAACATGTATTGTTTAATGCATGAAGATGAAATTGTTATTATTGATGCGGGAATAAGTTTCCCAGAAGGAGATCTTTTAGGAGTCGATTATGTACTACCTGATTTTACTTTTTTAAAACAAAATGAGTCAAAAATTAAAGCACTTCTTATAACTCATGGACATGAAGATCATATTGGTGGAATACCATTTCTTTTACAAACAGTTAATATTCCAGCCATTTATGCACCTAACCAAGCAAAAGAGTTAATTGCTTTAAAATTACAAGACAGAAATATTAGATATGATAATTTATATACATATGATGATAAAACAGTATTAAAATTTAAAAATATTGTAGTTGAATTCTTTAGAACAACTCACTCAATACCAGATTCTCATGGAATTGCACTTACTACTAAAAATGGTACAGTAGTTACTACAGGAGACTTTAAGTTTGATTTAACTCCAATCGGACCTATGGCTGATTTACATAAAATAGCTGAAATAGGAAAAAAAGGAGTTGATTTACTTATTAGTGATTCTACCAATGCTTTAAATGAAGGAATGTCTATTAGTGAATCAAAAGTAGATGGTGCTCTATCTGATATATTTGATAAATATAATAATAACAGAATAATCATTGCAACCTTTGCTTCTAACATATATCGCTTAAAACATATATTTGAAACATGTTATAAACATAAAAGAAAAATTTGTATTTTTGGTCGAAGTATGGAAAATAATATCCAAATATCTATTAATGGAGGATATATAAATCATAAAGAACTACTTATTTCTCCAGAAGAAGCTAATAATCTAAAACCTAGTGAAGTTACATTATTATGTACTGGTAGTCAAGGTGAACCACTTGCAGCTTTATCACGTATTGCTGAGGGAACCCACAAACAAATAAAAATAAGACCAGATGATATAGTAATATTTTCATCTAGTGCTATACCTGGAAATGCTTTAAGTATATCGAGAACAATAAACAAACTATACCTAAAAGGTGTAAAGGTATTTACTAATACTTTACTTAGTGATTTACACACTTCTGGACATGCTAACATTGAAGAGTTAAAATTAATGATACGACTTTTAATGCCAAAGTATTTAATGCCATTCCATGGTGACTATCGCATGCTAAAAAATCATGCTAATATTGGTATCGAATGTGATATCCCAAAAGAAAATACTTTTGTATTAGAAAATGGAAATATCTTAACATTAAAAAATCATATAATTACAAAATCAAAAGAAAGAGTTTCTGGAGATGATGTATATGTTGATGGTAACCGCATTGGAGAAATTGGTAGTGCTGTTTTAAGAGACAGAAAAATAATGGCCAATGATGGTATCTTAGTAATTATAGCTAACATAGACATGAAAAAACGTGAGCTATTAATTAAACCAAATGTCACTACAAGAGGATTTATCCTTGTAAATGAAAATGAAGAACTAATAAAAAAGATTGAAGATACATCAACTACAATTATCCAAAATGAATTAAAAAATACAAATGATTCTACAAACGAAATAAAATCAAAAATAATAGGTGAAATAATTCCATTTATAGAAAATCTTACTGGTAGAAGACCTATTATTTTACCGATTATAACAGAAATAACAAAATAAAAAAAGCTGATGTTTGTCAGCTTTTTTTATTTTATCTATCTTGCTTCTTCTTGAGCACGTGTTTCTCTTATAACAGTAACTTTAATAGTACCAGGATATTGCATTGTAGACTCAATTTTTTCTTTAATATCACGAGCTATTTTATGACTAGTTAAATCATCAACCTCTTCAGGTTTAACGATAACACGTAATTCCCTACCAGCTTGAACAGCAAATGTATGTTCAACACCAGAAATATCATTTCCAATAGCTTCAAGTTGTTCTAAACGTTTAATATAATTTTCTAATGAATCATTTCTAGCACCTGGACGAGAAGCAGACAATGCATCAGCAATAGCAACAATAACTGAAATCACTGAAGTAGCTTCAATATCACCATGATGTGAAGCAATAGCATTAACTACAACATCATTTTCCTTATAACGTTTAGCTATTTCTACACCAATTTCAACATGACTTCCTTCGATTTCATGATCGACAGCTTTACCAATATCATGCAATAATCCAGCTCTTTTAGCAAGAACAATATTTTCTCCTAGCTCACCAGCTATTATTCCTGATAAATGGGCAACTTCTAAAGAATGCTGTAAAGCATTTTGACCATAACTAGTTCTAAAGTTTAAACGTCCAATTAATTCCACTAATTCAAGATCTACTTTTGTAAGTCCTAACTCAAATAATGTATTATTTCCATATTCAATTATCTTAGCCTTCATATCTTTACTTACCTTATCGTATAATTCCTCAATTCTCGTAGGATGAACACGACCATCTTTAAGTAAAGTCTCTAAAGTCACTCTAGCAATCTCTCTTCTCAAAGGATCAAAACTAGATAAAACTACAGCTTCTGGAGTATCATCAATAATTAAATCAACACCAGTAATCGCCTCAATTGTACGAATGTTTCGACCCTCTCTACCAATAATTCTTCCTTTTAAATCATCATTCGGTAAATTTACAACTGTAACAGTTTGCTCATTAGATAAATCAGCAGCAAACTTTTGCATACATGAAACAAGTAATTCTTTAGACTTTTTATCAGCTTCTAACCTTGCCTCATTTTCTCTTTCTTTAATATATGCAGAAATTTCCATAGACATAGCCTCTTCAACTTTATCCATTACTAACTTCCTTGCTTCGTCTCTTGAAACTCCAGAAATTTTCTGCAGAACTTTTATTTGTTCTTCTTTTAGTTCTTCCACTTTAGCTTGTTCGTTTTGAATATCTTTTTGCTTTTCAAACAATTTTTCTTCTCTTTCATCCAAAGTCGTCTCGCGCTTTTGATATAATTCATCTCTTTTATCCATACTTTTCTCACGTTGTAAAAGACGTTCTTCTGAATCTTTAATTTCTTGTTTTTTCTCGTTTTTTTCTTTTTCTAATTCCAATTTCAACTTGTGAATTTCTTCTTTAGTTTCTAAAATAGAATCTCTTTTATTTTTTTCAGCTTCTTTTCGTGCTTTTTCTAAAATTAATTCTGCTTTTTTATTTGCACCAGTTTCTCTTAATGTATTAATAATAACACTAAGTCCAAAACCGACAGACACTCCAATAACGACCAGTAAAATGGAAAATAATGTATCCATCATACACACCTCCATTTTCTCTATGTTAATCTATCAAAAAAATCATAACATCTAATTATATTGTAAGTTGTATTTTTTAATAAGTCAAGGTAAATAAATTGTTTAATATTCACAAAAAGTAAATAACACCATAGAAAGCTATTACAAAATTTGACAAAAATTTACAACAACAATTCATAAAAACTAACAATTTAATGAATCAAAAACACAAAAAAAGACTGTTAAAAATTGTAAACAGTCAAATGATTTATTTAGCACTTTTATCAACAGTAACATTAAAATATGCACGCACTTGTTTTTCTAATTCATTAGTAATCTCTGAATGATCTTTTAAAAACAATTTGACATTTTCTTTACCTTGTCCAATTTTTTCACCCTTATAAGAATACCAAGCACCAGCTTTATCAAGTGCTCCAACTTCTGTAGCTAAATCAATAATTTCTCCTTCGTGTGAAACACCCTCACCATACATAATATCAACAACTGCAGTTCTAAATGGTGGAGCAACTTTATTCTTAACTACCTTAACATTAGTCTTATTTCCGACAACACCATCACCCATTTTAAGTGCTTCTCCACGACGAACCTCTAAACGAATTGTTGAATAAAACTTAAGTGCTCGTCCCCCTGGAGTAGTTTCTGGATTTCCAAACATAACTCCCACTTTTTCACGCAACTGATTAATAAATATTGCAGTTGTTTTGGTCTTATTAATTGTTCCAGATAATTTTCTTAAAGCTTGAGACATAAGCCTAGCTTGTAATCCAACATGAGAATCTCCCATCTCACCATCAATTTCTGCTTGAGGAACTAAAGCCGCAACACTATCAATTACAACAATATTTACAGCTTCACTCCTAACAAGAGCCTCACATATTTCTAATGCTTGTTCACCAGTATCTGGTTGAGCTAATAAAAGTTCATTAATATCAACACCTAAGTTTTTAGCATATGCTGGATCAAGAGCATGCTCAGCATCTATAAAAGCAGCTCTTCCACCACGTTTTTGAATCTCTGCAATAGCATGAAGAGCAAAAGTAGTTTTACCAGAAGATTCAGGTCCATATATTTCAATAATTCTTCCTTTTGGATATCCACCAACTCCAAGAGCAATATCTAAACTCAAACTACCTGATGGTGTCACATCAATTTGCATATGATGATTATCACCTAATTTCATTATTGACCCCTTACCAAATTGTTTTTCAATATCAGCAAGTACTTGATCTAAAGTTTTATCATTTGTATTTTTTGTCATGTTTTCCTCCTACATAAAGACTAAATTCGGCTTACACTTACATGATATACTAAATAAATTAAATTGTCAACATTTTTTCGAACAAATGTTTTTATTCAAAATACACAAACAAAAAAAAGAAAAGTCCCTAGAGACTTTTCATAAATTTAAAACAATCTTATATAATATTTCTTTATTTTACTTATCTGGAAAAACAATCTTTTTATTCATTGAGAAATATTGATACATTGAAACAAGAGCCATTATTGTAGAAAAATATATAAAGAATAAATCTACACGAATATTAATACTTAAAAACTCAAAAGGAAAGTTATAAAAAAATATAAGAATCATTCCTACCATTTGTGTAGCCGTTTTAATCTTACCACTAGAAATAGCAGCAACAACCTTACCACGTGCTGCAGCCTCCATTTTAATAGCATTAACAACAATATCTCTAAAAACAATAATCACCGGAACAATAGCACTAATCCTACCATCAGCTGCAAATATAATCAAAACAGAACTAACCAACATCTTATCAGCAATTGCATCTAACATTTTACCAGTATTAGTAACCATATTATATTTTCTAGCAATATGACCATCTAAATAATCTGTAAAGCTAGCTATTATGAATAGTACTCCAGCAATTAAATATTTAGAATCAACTCTAATACCATTAACTAAGTAAATTGGAAATTCTATCCCCACAGAATAAAATGGAAATAATAATAAAATAATTAACAGAATAGATAAAACTATTCTCATAACAGTAAACTTAGTAGGTAAATTCATAACTTTCTAACACTCCTTTTAGTTCATTACTTACTACTTTTCCAGGATTAGTAAGCTTAACTATAAAATATATAAAAAGAATTATAAACAAAAAAATAAGTACTCCAAGAAAAAATGGTTTATAATTCTTCTTTGGCTTAGGTATTTTAGTATATGGAGAAAAAACTTTTTTCTGATTATTTGTAGCAATTTTACCAGTTCTTTCACCATCTATATTATTAAGTGAAATCTTAGAAGTATGTTCAAACATAAAATCGTTAAAATCATCAACTATCTTATCGGAATTAAGTCCCAAATACTTAGCATACGTTTTTACCAATTCTTTAAGAACAAACACATCTTTAAAAGCACGAATATTTCCACTTTCAATATTTTCTATTTGTGATTCTGAAATATTCAAATCTTCTGCTGCTTCTTCTGAAGATACACCATTATTAATTCTTGTTTCTTTTAAATATGTTCCTATCTCTTTCAAAATAACACCTCGTTATTCAGGAATAAGAATAAAATTACTATATTCTCTCTAGCTATCTTCTAGAATTCCTTTTTTAGATTAA